>CAZYDY010000111.1:0-6345 GCA_964646245.1 uncultured Sphaerobacteraceae bacterium | reverse complement strand
GAAGTTACCGTGGATATCGTTGTCAATACAGTCAATGAAGAAACAGGCGAGCCTCTCAGCGGTGCCTGCTACACCCTCGATGGAAGCGAAGTTACCTGTGAGGAGGATACAGCCGGGCAAGTGATCTTCCCGAACCAGGTACCGGGTGAGAAGACCCTTTCTATGGAAACTGCTCCGGAAGGGTTCGAGCCTGCTGCTGACCAGGTGATCCCGGCTGGCACAACCAACGTTGATGTTGGACTCCTGCAGGAAACCGGAGACATCCAGATTTCCATTGTGGATGCCGCTTCTGAACAGGCATTGCCTGGCGCTTGTGTTCAGGTCGCAACGGGCGATCCCGTTTGCGATGGCGATGCGAACGATACCGATGGTGAAAACAACGGCACTATCACCCTCGCTGGTGTTGCTACAGGTGAACAGCCGGTCACCATCACTGGTGCGCCAGTTGGTTACGATCTCCCAGCCGAGGATGCTCGTACGCAGACCGCCGTTGTGGATTCCGGTGTGGTTGCATCGATCGAGTTCCGTTTGACGGAGACTCCACCGGCAACAGGTAACATCGACGTTACCGTTCTTTATGGCGACGATACAGCAGTCGAAAACGCCTGCCTCATCGCGACCATGGAAGAAGGTGACATCACCGAGACTGCCTGCGATGACGATGGCGATGGAGTGGTGAACTTCACCGGTATCCAGGCTGGCATCTACCTGATCACGCTTGATGCAGATCAGTACGAAGGCCCGCCGATTGAGCAGGTGACTCCGGTTTCCGGTACCGTTCCGGCCGATGGCACCGGCACAGCCACGCTCTACCTGAACCTGCAGCCAACAACTGGCACGCTGGAGATTACGACCACATCGGATGGCGCTAACGTCCCGGGCGCGTGCTTCACCGTTGGTGGAGAAATCGTTTGTGATGACCAGGGTGGCGATACGAACACCACACCGGGTGTGATCACCATCACTGGCATAGAGCCGAACGACAGCCTGGCCGTCAGCATGTCGACGGTGCCGGATGGATACCAGCAACCTGCGGACCAGACCGTCTCGATTTCGGCCGGTCAAACAACCTCCATCCAGTTCACGCTCGAAGCCGAGGTCCTTCCAGGATCCGTTACCGTGCGTACGCTTGATGGCAACGGCGATCCACTCAATGGCGCCTGTTACCGACTCGTGCAGGGATCGACCATCATTGGTCCGCTCTGCGATTCCGAGCCAGCCGACGGCGAAGTCCTCTTCGAGAATGTTCCTGCCGGTGATTATCGGTTGGAGCAGACATCCCGACCTTCGAACCAGTTCGACACACCATCACCGCGCACTGTCACGGTGAGTGCTGGGGAAAATACGCTCGTTGAAATCGAGATGTCCCAGCGGCCTGGTCAGCTTCGCATCACAACAGTCGATGCGGAAGACACGTCCGTAGTGCTGCAGGGCGCCTGCTACACGCTTACTGGTGGAGCTGAGTTCGGTCCATTCTGTGATGCAGATGATGGTAACTCCGACGGAGTCGTCCGCTTCACCAACGTACCTGCTGGCCAGTATGAACTCGCGCAAACCGTTTCGACTGCCGGCTACGAGTCCGCAGCGAACCGCTCTGTGACCATCAATCCAGGCGGAAGTACACAGATTACGGTGCTGAACGAGCGAGTCCAGCCGCCTGCCGAATCCGGTACGCTGGTGGTGATTCCTCTGGATCCGAGTGGCAACCCGGTTCAGGGTGGTTGCTACCAGGTATTCGACGGAAATAACCCGGTAACCAACAGGATTTGTGACAACGCTGATGATCGTCCTGCGAGCATCACGTTCGAAGGACTACCGGTTGGTGACCTTACCCTGCGTGAGACGCTGGCCCCATCGCCAGATTGGCAGATCGCGGGCGATATCACCGTCACGATTGCCAATGGTGAGACCACTACAGTTGAGGTGCCGCACGAACTCAAGCGCGGAAACGTTGTGATTCAGGCCGTCAATTCGGTTGGATTGCCGCTGCAAGGTGCGTGCTTCACGCTGACGAACGCGGGAGATACCGATCTCTGTACGGATTCCACCGGGCAGGCAACGGTTACCGGTCTCGTGCCAGGCACACGTGAGCTCACGCAGACCGAAGCTCCGTTCGGGTTCAAGCTGAACGAGACTCCACGACAGGTAGTTGTGCATCCGGGTCAGACAACCACCGTGCGCGTTGTCTTTGAAAACGAACCGCCACCGAACACCGGTACGGTGCAGGTCCAGAAGTTCTACTGCCCGGCTGGCGAGGACGGCGAGCGAACATCGTTCCTCGGCGGCGCCCAGGGTAACCAGGAACTGAAGCAAACCGCCGGTTGTGAGCCGGGCATCGCTCGCTTCACTCTGGTGGCAGAGGACGGCAGCACAGAAAGTAACGCCGAATTCAGCACCAATCAGGATGGGCGTGCCCAGCTGACGGCTGTGGAGGGCATCTACCTCCTCACCGAGACCGATCCGGACATGCCGGGTAACTCCGCTGCACGCCTGCGCGTCGGTGTTGGTCAGATGACCACGGTGATCGTGATCAACTACGTTGCACCGCCAGCTCCGGCTCCAGTGACAATCAATGTCGAGGGCTACACATGCCCACCAGGCTTCAACGGTAGCTCCTTTGTGGACTTCCAGAACAGTTGTATGGCGGAATCACAACTGACGAACCAGGTTACGGTTCGCGCTGAGGCCGAGGCCCGCTACAAGCGATCCACCGGTGACACAGGCGTGCTTGGCAAGACCAGCTTCGTTGATCTGCCGGCAGGTAACTACACCATCTGGGCGGAGCGACCACACACCGTGCCAGTGACGTACATGTTCTGTGGTGCGGATGTAAACAATCCGGGCCTGAAGACCGTCAACGGATCCGTTCGGGTCTCGCTTGAAAGCGGATCGACCATTCTTTGCCGCGTCTTCCAGGTGCCATCGTTGTTCGATGCCGATCATGGCGCAATCCAGGTGCAGAAGTTCAACTGCCCGATCAATGAGCGTCAGCGAGGATACGATTACCAGAACGAGTGCGAACGCGCGTCGGAACCGGTTCCGTTCGAGATTCAGCGAGTCGATCCGAAGTCCGGCGACCTGGTAGGCGATCCGGTCCGCGTCAACACCAATAGCGACGGAATTGTTCAGTTCGCCATGCTGGTGCCTGGCACCTACAAGCTCACCGAAGTAGATGGTGAGTGGTGCTTCGCGCAATCCAACAGTGTGGATGCGAACGGCGATGTGGTGGTGCAGAAGGAGAAGCTCAGCGAAGTTTGGGTTTACAACTGCGTCGGCACGAAGTCGCCGCCGAACACGGGCTCCGGAGATGCTGCCGGCCTCACTGGTCCACAAGGCGGGCTTGGCCCGGGTCAGGTTCTGCCGAACCTGATCTGGCCCACAGTTCTGCTGGCTGGCTGGATGATTTGGCGAGAACGCAAGCAGGCGTAAATAGCCTCAAAAGAACGGCCCGGAAGGAATTAGTACCTTCCGGGCCGTTTTATGTGCCTCGCCGATGCGTATAGATAGTAGGGGGTTAGGCGTTATCGACGATCACATAGGACACCGGTGTTGATTGTGGAGTTGCAGGTGCGATGACTGGAGTAGGTGTTACTGGCTCGCGAGGCTCCGAGAAATCGCCCAGGATTCCCCAGATGACACCGGCTATTGCAAGCGGCACGATAAGCACAACGAGCAGCAAAATATCGCGAGCACCCTGGGATTTCGGCAGGAATTTGTCTTTCAAAGCGTTCATGGCGTTTAGGAACCTCTGGTGTAATTGATCTCTACCCCGTACCCTGTGTACCAGACAGACGTAAAAATCCGGAGTACAGGCATGGGCGATGATACCACTGGTGGCCCCGTGGAAGGGCCGGATGGAAAGCTCCGCTGCCCCTGGGCAGGAGCCACTGAAGAGTATATGGCGTATCACGACACGGAGTGGGGCAGACCTGTGCACGATGAGCAGGGTCTTTACGAACGTATCATGCTGGAAGCGTTCCAGAGTGGACTAAGTTGGCTCACCATCTTGCGGAAACGCGAGGGAATCCGCGACGCTTTTCACCAGTTCGACCCGGATATCGTTGCAGCGTTTACTGATAACGACCTGGAACGCCTGATGCTCGACGCACGCATTATTCGGAATCGCCAGAAGATCAACGCAGCTGTGACCAATGCCAGGGCCACCATCGCTCTCCGGGAACATGGCGGCCTCAGCGAGCTTGTGTGGAGCTTTGCGCCGGAAGCCTGGCCAGTGCCGACAACTATTCACGATGTACCTGCCATCACACCGGAATCAACCGCGCTCTCCAAGGCGCTGAAGAAAGCAGGATTCGTCTTCGTTGGCCCAACAACTGCGTACGCAGCCATGCAGGCTATCGGTTTGGTGAATGATCACCTTTCGGATTGCCATGCGCGATAATGGAACTATCAATACTGCCAGAGCGTATAACACTATGTAAGTCGGTTCTCAGACTACGTTCATTACACTCAACTTCACTCATCGGAGACGGACTATGCATCACTCGAGATTTCATCGGATAGCCAGCATTTTGCTGCCGTTGTTGATCTTAACCAGCTCTTTCATTGCCCCCCAGTGGGAAGCCTCGGCGACAGCCGCGTACCAGCAGGCAAACCCGAGTACAGAGATCAACCGCACATTGGCCGAAATCAGCCGTGCCGAGCGCGCAGAGGATTGGCACCTGTTGTACGACCTTATGCTCCCGGAAGCTCGCATGGAGATCCTTCGCACAGCGTTCGTGAACTGGTGGCCAACCTACGGGCCGGCTGCTCCGGCGGATGTTCTGAAGATCGAGAACCTGGAGTTCGCCGATATCACCTACGAGCTCACGGATACGGAATTTGGCAACGTCGCCTTCGCAACCTACAGCTATCACGACATAGAGGGCAATCCGGTCGAGCGCACAGTGCAGTTGGCTGAAGTTGGTGGTGTTTGGCGGTGGATGCCTCAAATCACCCAGGCCGAATTGCCAGACATCAATGCCCACGGTGGGTTCACGGTGAACTTCACATCGGAGTACACCACCGAGACCTACCGCGAACTTGATACGTTCTGGGCGCAGATCTTCAGCGATTGGGGCAAGCAGTATCGCTCGCCGGCCGATATGGTTGGTGTACGCGTTGAAGGAACTCCATCGGGATGCGGTCCGCTTGAAGACGTGGACATGATCTTCGCTCACTACTGCACGTTGGATGAGACGATCTACTTCAATCCGGAAATGCGTGACCTGATTGTGACCAATTTTGGCCAGGCTGCCTGGGACATGATTATGGCGCACGAATGGGCGCATCATATCCA
Source organism: uncultured Sphaerobacteraceae bacterium (assembly GCA_964646245.1). Classification (GTDB taxonomy): domain Bacteria; phylum Chloroflexota; class Chloroflexia; order Thermomicrobiales; family UBA6265; genus UBA6265. The sequence continues at coordinate 1,049 of CAZYDY010000111.1, read as the reverse complement.
GAATATCTCCGGTATGTACGTCACCAAGAGCCCGGAACTGTTCGGCGGTCATTACTCTATTGAACACGAGCTCATGGCGGATTGTCTCTCTGCCACATTCATGCAGGGCGCGACCGTGCGAGGTATCTACGATATGCGGTCCATCCGCGAGATGGATCAGATGATTGACCTCTTCGGAGACGAGACTGGCACCAGTTGGGACGCTGTGGGCGCACATGGCACCTCGGATCAACGTCGGGAAGCCTTCCAGACCGGCTTTGACGATGGCCTTCGTGGCTGCAATCTCCGCGCAAACTAGTATCGGAAATCAGGAACCGGGTCGCACAAATGCGGCCCGGTTTTGTGTTCACTTCTTCAAGCAGGAGAGCGTATGGGTACGCCGGAGGGTTGGACACTCGTGTCAGCATTGGGTAAAGTAGTGACTTGTGGCGGGTATCCGCCGCCGCAAATCCAGGATTGAAAATGGAATTGGTAGAAAAGCGACTAGCGCAATAACATGCGCCGGGCGCCAAGTGGTTTGAGGAAAGCATGACACTGGTAGGAACCCGGCAAGACTGGTTCGGGAATATCCGCGGGGACATCCTCTCCGGGTTGGTGGTGGCCCTGGCGTTGATTCCAGAAGCGATCGCGTTCTCCATCATCGCCGGGGTAGATCCCAAAGTCGGTCTCTATGCCTCGTTCACGATCGCTGTAGTTATCGCGTTCGCTGGTGGACGGCCAGCGATGATCTCGGCGGCCACCGGTGCCATGGCGCTGGTGATTGTGGATTTGGTGAAAGATCATGGCGTCGAGTACCTGCTAGCTGTCGCGGTGCTCACGGGTATTATCCAGATCATCTTTGGATACCTGAAGATCGCGAACTACATGCGCTTTGTTTCCACATCGGTGATGACGGGATTCGTTAACGCACTCGCTATTCTCTACATCATCGCGCAGGTGAGGGAGATGATCGATGTCACCCTGATCAGCTATCCCATGGTGATTGTCGGCCTGATTGTTATCTATGGATTCCCACGTATCACCAAGGCAATTCCTTCTCCGCTTATAGC
>CAZYDY010000110.1:0-6367 GCA_964646245.1 uncultured Sphaerobacteraceae bacterium | reverse complement strand
ATGCTCAGGCCGGCGGCCAGCGGTAATGAGATTCCGATGGCGATGAAACACATGCGCAGGTGCTCCAGCGTTGCCTCCCACACGATGTCTGGATTGTTGAGCAACCAGCCCAGGTACATCGGTCTACTCTTTCACAGGTGCAGCTGCCCGCTGGATTGATTCGAAGGAAAGTGTCCCAATCGGCTCATCGAATTCGCCGTTGGTTACCAACAGGTGCGAAGCTCCGGATTCCACCATGAGGCTCACCACATCACGTAAATAAACGCCGCTATCCACCGTGGGGACGCCATCAACATCGGGCGTTAGAGGATCCATCGCATCGCCGGCGGTGATCAGGCTGAACCTGCGCAGCACATCATCGGCGCCCACGAGATCTGATACGAAGCTGTTTGTCGGCGATTGCATGATTTCCAGCGGCGTGCCGTATTGTTCAATCCGACCTTCGCGCATGACCGCAATTTTGTCGGCGAGCCGTAACGCTTCATCAATATCATGCGTCACAAACACCACTGTCTGGGAAATCTGCTTGTGGATTCGCACCAATTCGTCCTGCAACCGACGTCTGGTAATCGCATCCAGGGCACCAAACGGTTCATCCATCAACATGGTCGGAGGTGTCACGGCAAGCGCACGCGCCAACCCGACACGTTGTTGTTCACCGCCGGATAGCTGCGTAGGGTAGCGATTCGCATAGTCACCGTGAGGCAAGCCCACCAAATCCAAAAGTTCATTCACGCGATCCCTGGTTTGGGATTTGCTCCACTTCAGCAGCGAAGGCACCACGCCAATGTTCGCCGCAACAGACATATGTGGAAACAACCCCGTCTGCTGGATCACGTAGCCTATCTGGCGCCGCAACTCGGACTGGCTACGGGTCAGTACATCCACGCCATCAATCTCGATGGTGCCGCCAGTTGGCTCGTAGATGCGATTGATCATCTTGAGCAGCGTCGTTTTCCCGCAGCCAGATGGCCCGAGCAAAACAACGAATTCACCTGGCTCTATCTCGAGATTAACGGCGTCAACCGCGGCCGTTGCCGACCGCGGATACCGCTTGGTCAGTTCCCGAATCGAGATCGAACTGCCACTTGTTTCGGCATGCGATGCGCTCGTAATTTCCGCCTCCCAAAATATGGTGTGGCGGTGGTTTCACTCAAACCGCGCGCCGCGTTGACTCTTCGTTCGTTAGCCTAACAGGCCATTTTCATTGAGCCAATCACTGGCAACATCGGCAGGCTCGGCCTTTTCATCGCCATCCACGCGCCAGTTAAGCTCGGAGAGCACATCATCTGTCAGCAACGAGGTGACGCCGTTGAGCAGGTCTGCGAGGCCATCATTCGCTTCCAGGACGTCCATTCGAACCACCGGTGCCAGGTTATAGGGCGGCCACAGGCCCTGGTCATCCTCAAGGATCACAAGGTCATGACCAGCAATCTGCCCGTCGGTTCCGAATGCCAGCACCACGTCGGCCTGGTCGTCCAGCAGCGCCTGGTACTTCAGGCCCGGAGCCACTGGCAGTACTTCCATATTCTCAAAGCCTTCGCCATATACGCGCTGCAGACCGAGCAATCCGTCTTCACGCTCCGGGAAATCGGCCGGCGCAGAAATTACGTACTGATCGGCCACGGCTGCCAGGTCGGAAATAGTAACGATGCCGTGTTCATCAGAGAACTCTCGCTTCACCGCAAGTGCCTGTGTATTGTTCGCCGGGCTTCGTTCCAGCCAGGTGAGGTCAAACTGCGATTGGTACTCCTGCTGCACGCGATTGAACACCGTCTCGCTCATATCGCCACCACCCTCGCCAGGTGTGGCTTCAGGTGAAGCTTCGTCCTCGGTAATGTCCTCGCCAGAGTCGGAGGTCTGCACATCCTCTACAGCAATGCCAAGAACCTCTGTGAGGCCAGTCCCCGTGTACTCCGGGTAGAGTGAAATATCCCCGCTCACCAGTGCCTGGTGGGCCACCTGGGTACCGCCGAGGTTCAGGCTGTCATCAACGGAGTATCCCGCATCCTCCAGCACCTGCATGTACATGTTCGCCACGATGAACTGCTCAGTGAAATCCTTGGACCCCACCACAATCGTGTCATCCTGGGCCGATGCAACCCGCGAAATCGCCGCTGTTCCGAGTCCGGTCACTGTTACTGTCTGAATGAATTTTCTACGATCGAGATTCATGTAGTATCTCCTGCTTTTTGTGGTCACACCCGATGTGCGGGTGTGAGTAGTCGTTCTGCGCCGTTGAACACCACCTCGGTGAACAGCACCAACAGAACAATAGGGATACCTCCAACCAGGAGGTAAGTCGTATCAAGCAACGAAATCCCCGTCAGGATGTATTGTCCCAACGATTTCGCCCCGACAAATGATGCAAGCGTGGCACTGGCTATCAACTCAACGGCTGCCAGCCGAAGCCCTGCGAGTATCACAGGAAGTGCCAGGGGTGCCTGAATCCGGAGAAACCGTTGTGCAGGATTCATGCCAACTCCGGACGCAGCTTCCAGGATAAACGGATCAACTCCCCGTAGCCCGGTGTAGGTGTTGGTTACCAGCGCGGGTGCCGCGAGAACTATCAGCGCAACCGTAGCTGGCAGGTTTCCAAACCCCAGGAACGGGTAGAACAGGAACACCAGCGCCAACGATGGAATAACCCGGATGGAGGAGAACAACCCAACGAGTTGCCCACCAAACTTTGGCAAGCTCGCGAAAAGTGTTCCCAACGGCAGGTAAATCAGCGCGGCTATTGCCAATGATGTGAAACTGAGCCGGACATGCGCAAGCACCAGGTCGAAAAATCGATCCGGATTACGGGCGATGAAATCATAGACATCGGTTATGAGTTCCACCGCTTCTCCTGTGTGCCAAACATCAAACCCTGCACCTCATGGCTTCAGGAAACTTGTGGGTCCAATAGTAAACTCGCCATCTTCCGGGTGGGCTGAAAATACCATCTCCGCGGCTTCCGTTTCGCCTCCGGCCAGATAGGCGACGGTAACATCGGCAGTCTCTGGTTCGTCTTCGCCCAGATCAAGTTCGCCAACCACAATCAAATCCTGTGCGGTCATTCCGCCATTGTTCGTGATGGTGATAGGAACGTAAAACCCGGCGTCCATTTCGCGCACGTCCTCCATATGAACCTCCACCACAATATCAGGTGGGGCATGCCCGGTGCGCTCATTGGACCAAATAGCCACGCTAATAATACTCACCAAAATAACCAGGCTGATAACCATCGTAATTCGTTCTGCGGTTGTGGTTGCTACGTGCGCGTTCGGATCGCTCATACCACCAGCCTCCCGCCAGCCCCACCTATCGAGACCGGAAGTGCCAGCACAATCGTATGCCTCAGGATGTCATTTTGTGGGTCTTCAATCGTTGTTCCCTCGAACACCAGCAACAGCCCCAGTGCCACCACCAGTGAGATAACGTATGCCAGCGCTGTTTCGGTAATCGGGTTCTGAAAGGGACCAGGAGCTGTGACTTCGTCAAACCCGGATGCGAACACAATGATGTACGAGAGTACCAGTGAGATCCCGATGATGATAACGAGGTGAATGGTGTGAATACTGCTGGCGAGGAGCTCCACTTCATCGGTTGGCGCCACGGAGACGCCAATGAACAACCCTCCGATGATTGTTGCGAGGGCATCAGACAACACAGCCCGGCGTGTGGAGTAGCCGCTCATATCTTCGGCTTCGCGCCCGGCACTTTCAGAGAACACCTGTTTCGCTACCGAAGCGCCCAGGCTCAGCGGCACTGCCATGAACAGCACTATCCCCACTCCGTGGGTCAGGCCCGATGCAGGTGACCACTGATTGAGCGCAAGCATAAGAACCGCCGCGCTCACCACACCAACAGCGAAAGCGTCAATTGCCTGGTCAAACGCCTTCCGTATCGAGTAGTTCGTTCGAAATCCGCCAACATAGTTCAATAGAACGCTCGCCAGGAAGCCAACCGCAACCACGATGAACAGGTAAGGAAATGAGATCCGTTGTCCGATTCCCCACATCTCCAATGTGAAGACAAATGGAATACCGAACACGGCGGCCCCAGCGAAGGCGCGGATGAACACGGTTATTTCGTTTGACCATTGCTCAGACACCGGATTCTCCAACCTTCGTTCGCCATCTGTAAGGCCAACGTGGTCGCAAGAGCCGGGCCGCGAATATTATTTCAACCACCACGTTTAATATGTGTTTGGTGGTTTGGTGGTTCCCAACCCTTGATCACGGATCCAGGTAACTGGTTGGAGCCACAGTAAGTTCACCTTCGTTGGGGTCGGTAGAGAAAACCAACCCGGCTGTTTCGGATTCACCCCCGGCCAGGAAATCAATCGTGACCTCGGCGGTTTCAGGTTCGGGCTCGTCCGTTACCAGTTCACCCGTCACCGTGGCATTCTGGGCGGTGAAGCCACCGTTATTCGTGATCGTGATGGGGACATAGAAACCGGAGTTGGTTTCGCGCATATCCTCCATGTGTACATCCACTTCGATTAGTGGCGGAGAGTCTCCGGTAGCGAAACTGGACCAACTCGCCAGCCCAATAACGGCGGCCAGGATCGCGATGCTGATCCCCATGGTGATTCGCTCTGCCGTTGACTGCTTTTCGGGGTTCGAACTCATATCACAAGCCTTCCACCGGCCCCGCCAATCGTTGCAGGTAACGCCAGTACAACAGTTTGCCTGATCATGTCCTGTATCGGGTCATCGAACGTTAGCCGTTCAAAGAGAAATAACATCCCTACGGATACGAGCAGGGAAACAGCATAAGCCAGCATCGTCTCTGTAAATGGATGCTGAAATGGACCAGGAGGCGAGCCTTCATCGAATCCGGAAGCAAACACGATAATGTAGGACACCAGAAGCGACATTCCTACGAGAGCGAAAGTGTGCCCCCAGGTAATACCCGCGGCAATCATGGGAATTTCATCAGTAACGGCAATGGAAAGGCCGATGAATACGCCACCTGCAGCCGTTGCGCCTACATCGCTGAAGAGTTCCTTCCACACAGATAAATGCTCGCTGTCTTCATCGTCTTCTCCCTGCCGACTCGTGCGGCCAGAGAAGACTTCCCGTGCGACCGATGCTCCCAGGCTGAGCGGAATTGCCAGCACAATAACGGTGTTGGCTCCCTGTGCCAGGCCGTCGGAGAAGCGGAGTTGATTGAGGGTGAAAAGGAGCGCGGCTGCAGCCACGGCACCAACAGCCAGGGCATCGACCGCCTGGTTGATTGTCATGATGAATGAGTGCTGGTTTCGAAAACCCGCCACATGAGCCAGCCCAAAGTTCATGATGAACCCAACGATAAGCAGGGCCAAAAGATACCTGAGCGAAAGCTGTTTCCCTATCCACCACGTCTCCATAGTAAATACCAGCGGGACACCAAATACTGCTGCACCGGCAAATGCACGCGTGAAGTCTGTAACTTCTTCCGACCAGTCGCTGGACACGTATCTCTCCCCACAGGAACTTCGGGCCACATGCAGGCCTCAATCGCAAGAGCCGGGCCTACAATAGGCCCGGCTCTCGTATCGATGTAAATGATCGTGGTTGTCAATCAGCCGAGTGAAACCTCGGGAGATTCGCGAGTAACCCAATGCACTGTAACGTCTGCACCCAGGTGTGTTCGAATCGCCTCTGCCAATGCCTCAGTGGCTTCCCGGAACGTCTCATCTGTTGATGCATCCACGGCTTCCAGCACCATGATCGCATCTGTGGTGGATTCAGTGAGCATTGTCCGCTCGGCTTCGCGCCAGTTCCAGCAACGGCAAATGGCACCCGCATCGTCTTTGTAAACAAGTTCGCCAGGAAGTGCAGGGTCATCAGCATCCGCCCCAAGGGGCCGAAACGCCTCGCCACCATCCGCAAGTGTGAGCCGCACATCTCCCTGCACAGCAGCGAGGTCTTCTCCGCCTACGGGAGTGCCGTACTGAAGCGAAATAGCGTTGTACACATCCACCAGCGGATTGATGCTGCCAATGGTGTTGCCATTGCTCACACGCTTCAGCAAAGCCTCGATCGACGCGCGTGCACCCTTCTTCGTCTTGAACTGCTGGAACGCACCCCGCCAACGCTTCACGACCTCGTTCTCTGTCCAGGTCTCATGCGGCGCATGAACCAATGCAGCTTCATGCGCCTCGGCGAGCGCCTGTGAGATCGCGGGATTCTCCTGAGGAGAATTATCGAGACCGCTCACCCTCAGCACACCAAGACGCGCCTCCGAAAACAACTCCCAAAACGATTCTTCTGCAATGAATTTCGGCATGTATTTGAGCCTCCAAAGCCTGAGCGATTATGAACTGAATAGGATTTTGAGTCCGCGGAATTCACCCGGAGAACTAACACATCTCCACCTGTGGGAGTAAGTAACG
>CAZYDY010000109.1:0-6378 GCA_964646245.1 uncultured Sphaerobacteraceae bacterium | reverse complement strand
CTCGGCGTAATCCTGAAGTACCAGGAAGATATCGAGCGCATCCAGGGCGATGTTGCTGAGCGACTTGTAGCGCAGGCGCGACAGGCCGGTGCCTGAGCATGACCTCCGAGATTCAAAGTAACCCACGCATCATCGAGCGCAACATCGCGCATTTCGCCCGACGCCTGCGCAAGGCGGGTATCAAGGTCGGTACCGGCCACGTCATGGAAATGCTCCACGCACTCGAGGCTGTCGGTTTCGAGACACGTGAGGATGTGCGGGCGTCGCTGCAGGCGATTGCCGTATATCGACCAGATCAGATTGAGGTCTTCCAGGCTGAGTTCGATGCCTTCTGGAAGGACCTGCTGAAGGCCCAGCCGCCGCTGTTCGATATGCGCGTGCTGCCGGACGAAGAAGAGAACAAACCGCCTCCCCAGGAACGCGACCGCGATACGCAGGAACGCAAGAAGTCCGAAGAGGTGGACGGCGAATCCGAGGAAAGCACGCTCAGCATCACCGCCGATGAAGTAGCCGAAAGCGACGAGTCTGAGGATCACGAAGCGTCCCCGGACGATGTCATCATGTTCAGTGCCGATGAAGCCCTACGCAAGAAGGATTTCGGCCAGTTCACTCCAGATGAAGTCGCCCGCGCCCGCCGGATAATGGAGCGCATCAACTGGCGACTGGGTAAGCGAACAACCCGCCGCATGGAACGCGCCCATAAGGGCCAAAGCTATGATCAGCGCGCAATGCTTCGCAGCTCCCTGCGCCAGGGTGGTATTCCCCTCGATCTCAAATACCGCAAGCGCAAGGAGAAAATGCGACCCCTGGTGCTGATCTGCGACATCAGTGGCAGCATGGATCGCTACGCCCGCACACTCCTGCAGTTTGTCCACACCCTTGAGTCCGGTCTGGAAAACGTCGAGGTCTTCGTCTTCAGCACCCGGCTCACCCGCATCACGCGCGAACTCCGCAAGCGCGATGTCGACCAGGCGATCACCGATGTGGTCAACGCCGTGGATGACTGGAGCGGCGGCACTCGCATTGGTGAGGCGATCCGCGATTTCAACTACCGCTGGAGCCGACGAGTCCTGCGATCGAATGCAACAGTCGTCCTGATCAGCGACGGATGGGATCGTGGTGATCCTTTCCTGCTCGGCGAGGAGATTGCTCGCCTGCAGCGCAGTTGCCGTCGGCTCATCTGGCTCAATCCGCTGCTTGGGGCATCTGGCTACCAGCCACTAACCCAGGGACTAAAAGCAGCACTTCCGTATGTCGATTACTTCATGCCGATTCATAACCTCCAGAGTCTGGAGGCACTTGCCGATTTGCTAAGCTCGGTAGATGATGCACCGCCCCTCCGAAGACAACAGGGAGCGGAAGCGTTTCGGCACGAAAAGCGAGGCTCATAATGAACGAATGGTTGCCGGAAATAGATGCCTGGCGTGATGCCGGCGAGAATGTGGTGACCGCCACAGTAGTAAATGTGAAGGGCAGCGCCCCACGACCAGTAGGTGCGCGCCTGGCAGTTAATAAAGACGGCGATATGGCCGGATCCGTAAGCGGCGGCTGCGTTGAAAGCGCTGTTGTTCACTCCGCGCTGGAAGTGATGGAGTCCGGTACCGGACGCCTGGAGCACTTCGGCATCAGTGACGAAATGGCCTGGGATGTTGGCCTCAGTTGCGGTGGCATGATCGACGTCTGGATTCAACCGCTGGGGCAAAACTCCGCCATCGATGAAGCGCGTGCTCGCCAGAAAGCCGGCGAGAGTGTCGCCCTCGTCACCTGGATGGACGGCTCTGGCAAACAGCTTGTGGTGTCTGACTTCGCCTGGGAACAGAGCGGCCTGGTCGATTGGGATGGTTCCCAGGTCTACGTGGAACTCTTCCCGACGGTGAAGCAACTCGTCATCTTTGGTGCGGTCCACACTGCCCAACCCCTGAGCCGATATGCGCAGGATCTCGGCTTTGAAGTCGTGATTGTAGATGCCCGTAAAGCGCTGGCTACAAAAGAACGCTTCCCAAATGTCGAGAAGATCCTCACCCTTTGGCCAGACGCCGCCTATGAACAGCTCACCATTACCGATTCCACCTGGATCGCGATTTTGAGTCACGATCCCAAGTTTGATGAACCGGCGATTCTTGGCGCACTCAATACAGACGCTGCGTACATCGGCACGGTCGGTAGCCAGAAAACTAACGAAGAACGTCGCGAACGCCTGCGCGAAGCCGGCGTAAGCGAGGAGCAGCTGGACCGGCTTCACGGCCCTATCGGACTCAACATCGGTGGTAAAACCCCCGAAGAAATGGCCATCAGCATCCTCGCGGAAATGATCGCAATCGATCACGGTCGCGATGGCGCCATGTTGAAATCAGCGACAGGATCCATCACCGGGGCACGCACGTGAGCGATGTTGCCATTGTGATATTGGCTGCAGGTATGAGCCGGCGGCTTGGCAGGCCAAAGCAGGTACTACCTTTGGCCGGTGAGCCGCTCGTGGCCCATGTTGGCAAGCTCGCACACGCATCGAGGGCCGCACGCGTGATGGCCGTTATCGGTGGAGCCCAGCAGGAAACCATGGCCGCGTTCGACGATATCGTGGACGAAATAGTCCTCAACAAGGCATTTGAAGAAGGGCAGGGCACCTCGATTGCCGCCGGAATCCGGTTCCTGCGAGACACCAGTGATCTGCTCGGCTCATGCGAGGCGGTCATTTTCCTGCTCGGCGATCAACCAGGCATCGATCCAGATGTGATCGATGCAGTTATCGACGCGTGGGAAGAGGGTGGCCGCATCGTTATGGCTGGCTACAGGGATCGCCCCGGACACCCGGTGTTATTCGATAGCATCTACTGGGATGAACTCGCCAAACTTACTGGCGAGCAGGGCGGTCGTGATGTGATCAAACAACATCCGGAAGAGGTGGTGTACGTCCCCGTGGAGACTGAATCGCCCATGGATGTCGACCGGGAAGCCGATTGGCGCGTACTGCAAGAGTGGTGGGCCAAGCACCCGTAGCGAGTGTCATTCTGAGACCCAAGACTGTGTAGGCCCGCTCCTCGCCGTCAGGCGAGTTGTGCGGGCTTTCCGGTTCTAATCCGCGTCTCTCTCTATCACACCCATCGCGCGCAATACCGCGGCGCGCTCCACCGGATCAGTAATACTCCGCAGTTCCAAAATCGCCTGGTGGAGCATCTTGTTTACAAGGCCGGAGGCAAGGGCGCGCACCACGTTCTGGTCGCGTTTGCTCAAGTGCTCCAGCTTGCGTAGCGCCTTGGTGAGTTCGATATCGCGGAGCTCATCACTGCGCTTTTGAATGGCTGCAATCGCCTCCACACCCTGCCGGCTTTCAATCCATTTCTCAAACGAGGTCGTAGCCTCACCAACCAGTTGCTCTACCTTCAGGACCTCGCTGGCGTACTGCTGCTTGTACGATGCCTGGATCGGTTCCAGGGCATCGACATCGCGTACAGCCACAAATGGTATTGAAGAGACACCCTGGTCGATCACCCGCGGCACGGAGACATCAATACACCACAGGCGGTGGTCACGTTCACGTATATGCTCCGCTCGCAGGATCGGCTCATCAGCCGTGGCGGCACCGATTACCAGCGTGCTCGCCATGATCGCATCAGCCATCTCCTCCATGGGGAAGGCGTAGCCGTCGACTTCTGCTGCCAGGTCCTGGGCGCGTTCCAGCGTCCGATTCACCACAAATATGCGTTCGGCACCGCGCGCCCGCAGGAGACGGGCCGAGAGATCGGCCATCTTGCCGGCGCCAATAATCGTCACATTCGCGTGACGGAACGATCCAAGCTCCATCTCTGCAAGGTCAATCGCGGCATGGGCAATGGAAACGTTGTTTCGGGCGATATCAGTATTGGTTCGGGCTTTCTTGCCAATCGTGAGCGCATCCTGCGCCAGGCGCTGCAGCATCGGCCCAACGGATTCACGCTCCCGGGCGGAATCCAGCGCATCCTTGATCTGGCTGAGAATCTGCGGCTCGCCGAGCACCATGCTGTTGAGTCCGCTGGCAACACGGAAAATGTGATCAACGGCATCATGGCCACTATGCACGTAGGATGTGCTCCGCAGCACGTCCTCTGGTACAGAGTGGTACTGCTGCAACCAGTTGAAGATTTCGCTCTCTACATCTTCTTCGCTGTTGCCAACCGCATAGATTTCCGTGCGATTACACGTGCTCAGGATCATGCCTTCCGGCACTTCGTTGCGCAACGAATCGAGGCCGCGCATCAGGTCATCGCCGGAGAAGGCGAGTTTTTCCCGGACTTCCACAGGAGCATATTCATGATTGGAGCCAACCACCACAATGGTTGGAGTACGTGTCTGCATGTAATCGTGCCTGAAGAGATCTGTCCGACAAATGATTGCGGACCGTGAAGGACTCGGCGAATTATGTCCGCGAATCCGTGTTATCAGTAATCATTCTCACACTTCGTAAGCATTCCCGCAAGCGCCGGGTAGCTTCACAACTCCCCGATATAGCGGCATAATGCAGGCAATATGGCCCCGGTTGCGGAGACCTGTCAGGAGAAAACTCAATGCCCAAAATCAACGAACAGTATGAAGATCAGTTCAGCGGTAGTTACGACATGTGGCAGCGATCGCGTGAGGCGATTGTTGGAGGCATCACGCACGATGGTCGCCACATCAAGCCGTTCCCACCCTTCATGGCCAAAGCGGATGGCGCGTATAAATGGAGCGTCGAAGGCCATAAGCTGCTGGATTTCTGCGTTGGTCACGGCTCACTGATTTTTGGCCACAACGATCCTGATTTGACAGCCGCAATGGAACAGCAGGTGAGCAAGGGCACGCACTTCAGCGCGGGCCACGAGGCGGAAATCCGCTGGGCTGAGGCCGTCAACAAGGTCGTTCCGAGCGCAGAGCTCACCCGCTTCACAGCGTCCGGAACAGAATCCACGCTGCTCGCCATGCGTATCGCACGTGGCTACACCGGCAAGAACACCATTCTGAAGTTCGAGGGTCACTTCCACGGCTGGCAGGATTACGCCCTCAAGGGCGAGAAGCCGCCCTTTGAAAAAAGCACGGTCAACGGCGTGCCGGATGAAACGCTCACCACGGTCAGCGTGCTGCCAAGCAACGAACTCGGCATGCTGGAGGAGCGCCTGGTGCAGGGTGATGTGGCCGCAGTCATCATGGAGCCGAGCGGCGGTAGCTGGACAACCATCCCGCTGATGTCCGATTTCCTCCAGAATGTGCGTGACCTCTGCACCAAATACGATGTTCTCCTGATCTTCGATGAAGTGATTACCGGATTCCGTTGGGCACCAGGCGGCGCCCAGGAACGGTTCAATGTCACGCCAGATATGACCACCATGGCCAAAATCGTCGCCGGCGGTATGCCGGGTGGAGCGGTGAGTGGTCGGGCGGACGTAATGGAACTCGTTGCATTCAGTGACGACCCGGAAAAACAGGCGAAGAAAGTCCCACAAATGGGCACCTACAACGCCAACCCGCTAGCTGCTGCCGCTGGTGCCCTGGCGGTGGAGAAGTGCGCCGACCCTGCAGTGCAGCGTTACTGTGACGATGTCGCCGCCAAAATCCGCTCTGGCATGAACGAGATCATCGTTCGTCACGATGCGCCCGGGTTTGTCTGGGGAGAAAGCAGTGTGTTCCACATTGCGTTCGGCGAACGCGCCAGCAATATGACCTCCGGCGATCTCACGAAACCGGAAGGTGTTTCACCGGAATTCCTGAAGAAGAGTGGGGGTACCCCTCTCGGTATGAAGACAGAAATCGGCATGCTGCTTGAAGGCGTTCACGTCTTCCACAGCGGCGGTCTCACTTGCACCCGCCACACGGATGAGGACGTCGCTCTCACACTCGAGGCCTTTGATAAAGTCGTCGGCCGTATGAAGGACGAAGGCGATTTCGCCGGAATGTAACAGAGCGTCACTCAGAGCGAAGCGAAGAGTCCCCCGGCGAAGCCGCGAGTAGCCGCTTCTCGGGGGACTTTTACTTCACTTTAGTGGGTGAACGACCCTGTCACTCTATAGTTCCTCAGGATTCGAATCGCTCCACTCTTCCCTGGCCTGGTTCACAGCCCTGTCTATCGTCACACGGCCACTGTCCACTCCGGTCACCCATCCGATCGGGATCCAGTGGTGGTTTCCGTTCTCATCACGCGTCAACTTGATGCTGTTCTCACCTTCGAGGTGATCGACCCGTCCAAGCTCTGAGCCGTCGGTACCGACGACCGGCATGTGGTCTTCAATCTGTGCGGCAAAATTCGTCATCGTTGTACTCCTTTTCAGTAAGGAGTGACGCATTCCCTATGCCACCATCTGGCGGCGACAACCAACGGGATTACCTGTATCCTGCGTGAAATACGTATCAACCAAACACACATCGCAGGAG
>CAZYDY010000108.1:0-6383 GCA_964646245.1 uncultured Sphaerobacteraceae bacterium | reverse complement strand
TCCTCCATCGGCAGGCGACCATCAGCATCGACGGTGTTCTCGCCAACGTTCACGATGAGTTCTTCTTCGAAGTCGTACTCGTCCTGGATTTCGCCGACGATCTCCTCAAGGATGTCTTCAATGGTAACCAGGCCCGCAGTTCCACCGTATTCGTCAGTCACGATCGCGAGGTGAATCCGCATGCGCTTGAGATCAGCGAAGAGCTCCGGCAGCTTCTTGCTTTCAGGGATCACATAGGCGGGTCGAATCAGGTCCAGCAGCGGCAGTCGGTTGGTGCTGCCAATAACAAACGGCAGCAAGTCCTTCACATACAGAACACCCAGAATACGGTCCAGGTTCTCCTGGTAAACGGGAAGTCGACTGTGTCCACGCTGGATGATCATATCGATCACTTCCTGCGCAGTGGCGCGACGATCGAGCGCGACAACATCCAGTCGCGGCACCATGATGTCGCGAACGGTCATCTCTTCCAGACTGAGGATGCCATCGATCATGTGACGCTCGATATCGCCGATGACGCCATCATCGGTCTCCATCAGTCGGAGTTGAAGTTCATCTTCCGTGCCGACAGCCTCTTCCACAACCGGCTCGCCGGGGAGTACTTTCTGTATAAGGGTGGAAATCGATTCCTGGAGCCACGCGATAGGGCTGGTGATTGTAACGCCAATGCGCCCAATACTGAACAACCGCAGGAGGCGCTCTTCAGGGATATTACGAGAGGTGACAGCACGCGGAACAGCACGGCCAAATACGATGTACACGACCGCGATCATCACGATGCTCAGCCAACTGAAGTCGTTGGACGTCCAGCTATCCAGCAATGCCATGAGTTGACTGGCAGCGATAACTGCGGCCAACAACTCAATAAATCGCATGGCACCAGCCATTGATCGTCGCGCGTTGAGGTACTTGCTGAGGGATCGCTGGCTCTTGATACCGTTCGTCGGCTTATGATCACTCGGGAGAAGCTTTTGATTACTGGTTTGGCCGGCCAGCGTCAGAATTGTTCCGGCTGTCACAAGCACGGCCAAAGCGACTAATGCGAAGAGAAAATGTTGCCAATCACTGGCGTCCAAGTACTGGGTCCTTTCCTAAATCTACGTAAACAGGGCGCTAATACTCATACCCTTGTGGGTGCGCATAATAGCTTCCGCCATGAGCGGTGCAACGCTCACGACAGTCACGTTGCTCGGATAATTTTCCGGCAACGGAATGGTGTCCGTCACAAAGAGCTCATCAATGTCGGATTCAGCGATGAGTTCGAGCGCATTCCCGGCGAAGATTCCATGCGTTGCACACACGTAAATCTTGTCGGCACCACGGCTCTTCAGCAGCTTCGCGGCCTCAACAAGTGTACCGCCGGTTGAAATCATGTCGTCGACGATGACTGCCGTTTTGCCATCCACATCCCCGACAATATCCAGCATCTCGGTCTTGTCAGCGTCCGGTCGTTGCTTGGAAATGATCGCCAGGGAGCCCTTTGCGCGTGTGCGAAAATCCTGGGCGCGCCCTACACCGCCCGCATCCGGACTCACCACTACTATTTCGCCGGGGAACTTCGCTCGGAAAGCACGTGCCAGCAGCGGTGTACCGCGCAGGTGATCCACGGGAATATCGAAGAAACCTTCGATCGCAGCCGAGTGCAGGTCGATTGCCAGCACACGATTGGCACCCGCCGTAGTGAGCAGGTTCGCAACCAGCTTGGCTGAGATCGGCTCACGCCCGGAAGTCTTCTTCTCTTGCTTGGCATACCCGTAGTACGGAATCACGGCGGTGATTCTCGCCGCCGAGGCGCGGCGCAGTGAATCGATCATGAGCAGAAGCTCCATGATGTAATCGTTCACCGGCTCAGAGGTCGGCTGAATCACGAACACATCCGCACCGCGGACATTCTCATCCAGCTTCACTCGCGTCTCACCGTTCGCGAACTTGGAAACCATCGCCCGGCCAAGATCGCTCTCCAGCTCCCGGCAGATAGCGGCTGCCAGTGCCGGGTGTGCGTTTCCGGTGAAAATCTGCAGTCGCCCTTCCATAAGTTACTCCTCGCTGGATTTGCGTTTGGATTTGATCGGCCTTGCGGGTACACCTACAACGGTATCACCGGCCCGAACATCCTTCGTTACCACGCTACCAGCTCCGGTAACGGCTCCTGTTTCGATAGTGAGCGGCGCCACCAATACAGAATCACACCCGATGAACACGTCACTCGCGATATCGGTTCGATTCTTCTTAACACCATCATAGTTGGCAGTAATGCTTCCCGCACCAATATTGGTGCGTTCTCCAATTCGGGCATCACCCAGGTAGCTAAAGTGACCACTTTTGGAGTTGGCTTCCATTGTGGTGGTTTTGAGTTCAACGAAGTTGCCGATATGCACATTCTCACCCACATCGGAATCCTTGCGGATATGTGAGTACGGCCCGGCGTCGGCTCCGCTGCGAACAATCGAGTTCTCGATCGTACTGGAACGGATAGTGACGTTGTCACCGATTTCCGTATCGATCAATACTGCGTGCGGTCCAATGGTGCAGTTCTCTCCGATAACGGTATTGCCCATCAGAACGGTGCCGGGAAGCAAGGTCGTGTCCTGTCCGATCTTGACCGTCTCGTCGATAAAGATCGTCTCCGGTCCAACCATCGACACACCGGCTTCCATGTGTTCCCGACGAACCAGCGCCCGCACGATACTGTCTGCCTCGGCCTGCTGAACACGAGTGTTAATTCCAACACTCACCTCCACCGGCCCCTCCACGGTATCAACCGGCCAGGGTTTGCCTTCTTCCGCTTCGGCAGCAGCCATCGTCACCAGGTCTGTGAGCAGGTACTCGCCGGTGCCCTCATCAATGGGAAGTCGACGGATTGCGTCCAGCGCCCAGTCCCGCTTCAGCACCATGATGCCGGAGTTAATTTCCGTCCGACCCTGGCGCTTCACCGGGTCGTCATTTTTCGCTTCGATAATCGCCGCGGGGTGTCCATTGACTCGATCAATGCGGCCATAACTTGCGGCATCATCCATCTTGCAGCTCAGAATGGTGAGGAGACTGTCGCTACTTACAGCGTGATCCACCAACGTTTGCACGGTGTCGCCTGTAAGAAGCGGGCTATCCCCCAGCAAACTCACAATGTAATCAACCTCGGGGAGCGCCTCAATGGCCTTCAGAACGGCGTGGGCCGTACCAGTAGGAACGTCCATCTGCACGGGCACGAACTCTCCCACCATTTCGAGCCGCTCTGGCATATCCATCATCGATGGACTGACCACGACGGCGATATGATCGGGATTAATTGCCTGGGCAGCCCGGATAATACGCTTCACAATTGGCACCCCACCCACCGGGTGTACGTGCTTGGGCGTACCGGACCGCATGCGCGTCCCATGGCCAGCAGCCAACACGGCTACAGCAATGGAGGTAAACTCACGGCTACTATCAGATTGATCTGTCACGTTGGGAATCTCTTCCAATGCTGTGGCGGCGGAATAATTTGGCTCGCGGACCAGGATTCGAACCTGGAATAAAGGCTCCAAAGGCCTCTGTGATACCATTTCACCATCCGCGAATGCGGCCTAGGCAAGTTTACCGGGAAACCACACGCGGTGCCACTTTATCCCGATTTCATTGCAGTATTGTACCGAGGTGAAGCATGACTTTCCGCGTGCGAAAGCAGGATTCTGTCTCATCTCATCTTCGTGTGAGCGTGGCGTGTTTTCGCTGGAATGGCGAGCTAATCGAGACAATCACCACTGCGGATCTCACCCTGCCATCTGCGATTCCTGCCGCGAATGAAACCCTGGATAAAACCGCCGAACGAATCGTGCAAAACACATTCGCCATGCCGGCTGCCTATATGGAACAACTCTACACCTTCGACAACATGGAGCAAGACGAACGCGAGACCAACGTGGCCTATATCGCGCTCTTTCCGCCACATGCCGAAAGTATCTATCAGTGGGCGGCTCCAGGGTCACTAACCGGGCTACCAACTTCTACAACCCAGCTACTCGACTATGCATTCGTTCGACTGCGCGCGAAGCTGGAATACACAAGCATCGCCTTTCACCTGATGCCGCCAGATTTCACGCTCGCCGGACTTCAGCTGGCCTATGAATCGATTCTCGGATTGCCTCTGGACAAGCGCAACTTCCGTCGGCGTATGCTTACCAGTGGAATGTTGGAACCCACCGGCGAGAAACGCCGCGAAGGCCCCCACCGACCCGCCGCCCTGTATCGATTCTCAGGAAAAACAGACCGCTCCACGTATCTCACACCGTCATCATCAGTCAGCACCAGCTGGCAGGAGTCCGATTCATGAGTGAACGCCTCGGCCTGGTATCTGCTTTCAGCAAGCCTGAAGCACACGAACTCGCTATCACGATCACTGCGTACCTGAAAGAGCGAGAGAAAACCGTTGTGCCCGAACCTGAAATCGTTGCAGGAGACGATGCCAACGTCGACGCAATTATCGTGCTCGGCGGCGATGGCCTCATGATGCGCATGGCGAACACCTTCCCCGATATTCCATTAATCGGCATTAACTTCGGAAAGGTTGGGTTCCTGGCGCTGGTGGAACAATCCGACTGGAAGCAGGCGCTCGATCTCTTCCTCGCAGGCGATTACGACCTGGACGAAAGCGCGACGCTGCAAGCCACGGTGATCCGCGGTGACGAAGAATCGGATCAGGGATGGGCCATCAACGATGTGGTCATTCGCGGTGGTAACCGCATGATCGAGGTTGAGGTCTATATCGATGACTACTTCGTCAATCAGTACCCGAGTGACGGCCTGATCGTCAGTACACCTCGTGGATCAACCGCCTACTGTATGGCGGCAGGTGGCCCGATCCTGACGCCTGGTGTGCGAGGCTTCGCCGTGGTACCGATTTCATCCCACTCACCTATTCGCACTCCCATGATCGCATCGGAAGACAGCGTGATAGAGCTCGTGAGTACCAACACCCATCCGGCACAATTGATTCTGGATGGCACACCCACAGAAACGCTCGGTCAATACGACCTGGTGAAGGTCACCAAGGGAGAGCATCGCTTCCGACTGGTGCGTGTGAACACAACCAGCTTCTACACAGCATTTCGGGAGAAGTTCAACTTCCAGACCCGGCCAAACACCACACCAAGCCGCATGACACGGCGAGATGCCTATCGGCGCCAGGGTTAGTCGTCTTCGCCGGCCGAACCGGATTTGGATTCGGATGCCACGGCTGCCACCTCTTCGGTGACCAGTGGCTTGGCTTCGTATGCACCCGGCAGTGCTTCGGTCTGCTGACGGGCAGCGGCTTCAGACTTCAGGCGGCTCTCGATTTCAGCAGGATCAACCCATCCCACGCGTCGAGCCTCGGCATCAATACTGGCGGTAGGTCGCATCGGCGGCTGTAGCTCGGCGTGCGCATGCGGCTGATGCTCGTGCTGTTCAACTCCGCAGTACGGGCAGATATCCCAACGGAGGTCCACCAGGCGACCACAGTTATGGCAGCCTTCACGCAACTGCGTGTTGCAGTGCGGACATATCTGCCATTCGTCTGAAATGAAGTGATTGCAATTGGGACAAAGCGGTACTTCCTGCAGGTCTTGCAGCAAGTACTCCTCTTCAAGCGACTTCTGATACGCCTCGTCGAGCGTTTCCTTCGGGCGAAGGAGCATATAGAGCAACACACCCGGCACCCAAAAGAAGACGGCCAGCAGTGTGGAAAACACTTGCGTGACAACGTTCCGGCTGCGAGCTTCGATGTCTCGATAGGTCCAAACGATGAGGACAAACCAGGTGGCCAGGAGATACGCACCGCCAAGTGCGATGAGTACCTGTAATGACCGGGCTATGATACCTTCGATTTCCAAACGACAAGCTCCTTCGGCCAGGGATTACTGTGTTTCAACGACGGGCCGTCGCGTCGCAACATATTCTACTCTGTCAGGCGAACAAAGCGCCGAACGTTGAGAACAAATACGCTGGCTCCCACGCGTACCGAACCGGAATCCCCGGCAAAGTGCGGATCCACTTGTACCGGAGCGACCGGCATGAGCGGATTCACGAACATACGTCGCGCCTTGCTATGCTCATCCACAATCTGCACTGCACGCGTGACATCGCCATCATCTACCCCGATAAAGAGCGTGACGTTTGGTTCTCGCAGGAAACCACCAGCACTGTTGATCTGGGTCACTCCAATTCCTGCCTCGGTCAGTGAATCGAGTATCTCGTCGACATCCGAATCCTGCACTACGGCTATGATCAGTTTCATTTTGCATTCGCGCCTTCACGATCCGAACCGACCGGCGTTGGCCAATCCGTGAGTCGATGTGCGACCGCAATTTGAATGGCAGTAGCAACATCTTCGATAGCAACTGATGCATCGATGATATCCCAGGATG
>CAZYDY010000107.1:0-6406 GCA_964646245.1 uncultured Sphaerobacteraceae bacterium | reverse complement strand
GCCACATTACGACCCGGAATGATATCTCCCACGGCGCCGATGCGGACAACTGGCGAGGATTCAGAACCGCTATCGAGTAACGGATCGACTCCATTGATCTTGAGTGTGTTGACGCGAAAGTCGATCTGGTCTGTTGGTATTACTGCAAACGCGCCCGGGCTGCTATCGAATGCAGTGGCGAGTTCTTCGTAGTCAGTGGCCGTCGTCTCCGGAGTGAGCCCGGCCGGCACAATGCCATCAATCGCCATAGGTACGGGTGTCACGCTCACCGGGCACCCGACATCGCTCCAGTCGCTGATGGATCCGTTGACGACAGATTCCAGTTGAGTACCGCCAATGCCGGTAAGTGGCAGGCGCAAGCTGGTAACCAGCGCGTAGCCGGAGGGGAGGTGTCGAGCCTCTTGGGCCAACCCTCGTTCAGTTGCGATTGGAAGTGACATCGCCGCGCCGGCCACTGCGCTGCTGCCGATTACGAATTCCCGTCGATTGATAGTACGCATAATGCCTGGTTCGCCTCTGGGTAACTAATCGCCGTAGCGTTCTCGATATAGTTCGATTCCGTCGGCCCAGCCCTCGGCCAGCCGCTTTTGATTTGCAGGGTTCAGGATAAAGTTCGCGTCGTTGGTGTTCGTGACGAACAGTGCCTCAACAATGACGCCCGGCATCGCCGATGGCACGATCGTGTACTCGGGCCGCACCACTTCAGGACCGATCATGATAAGGAACTGCTCAGACCCAAACTCATGTGTATCCGCGCTCAGGTCCAGGTCGTCTTTGGTGCCACGTCCGGTCGTCACATATTCCAGGTCGGCAAACGCAACCGTCATTTCCCGATAGAGGAAGTTCGCGAGGTCACGATTCTGGTCCGTGAAATCTCGCTGACTGTTGTAAAAGATCTCGTAGCCGTTCACGCTCGTGTTATCGGACCCGTTGAGGTGAATGGAAATCAGGATATCCGCACCGGCTTCATTGCAGATATTGATGCGGGCCTGGAGCTCATCGCGAGATCCATCGATGCGTCCCTGTGGCGAATCGGTCATCACAAGCCCATCGCCGTTTACGTCTTCGTTTCTCCAGTTCACGGCTCCACCGGTCTCGCGCGTCATCACTACGGCAATGTCGCGGCTCTCCAGCTCATCCCGCAGGAAGTAGCCCATGCTGAGGGTGATCTCTGATTCGTAGAACCACGGCGGACCGTAAGCGGCCATATCCATGCGCTCACGACCGAAGTCCCAGCCGCCATGCCCGGGATCAATACACACCAGGAAATCGCTCTCAACGGTCTCGGCTGGCTCGTTGGTAGGTACCGGGGTTTCTTCCCCTTCAGGAGCATCGTTCACGACTGCAGTAGTTTCTGCCACAGCCGGCACGGTGGGTGTGGGATCGGGATCGTCGTCTACAAGTGGACTGAACGGCAGGAACAGCATGCCAACAACGATCGCCAACAGAATGGCGCCGAAGACAATGGCTCGGCTACCAACACCTCCGCCGCCACCGCCTTTATTCCGGCGAGACGTTTGCCCGGGAAGGGGAGGGAGTTCCGCTTCTGGCTCACTTTGGCGCTGCATATTGCGCCACTTGTGTCCGACCTGGCTGCTGGGCTCTTCAGTATATTGTGGCCGCTCTTGCCGGGAGGGAGAGTCAGCCGGAGGTCGCTCCTGCCTCGCGCCATCGCGCCAGGAGCTCCTGCGGCCAGACGACTTCGGCCGCCCGCGCCCTTGCTCCTCGTGCTCTCTGTTTCCGGACAAATCGGACGGCATGTACCACTGCTTTCAACTCGCAGACACTCAACAGAAGGGCGGTAAGGTCGAGATTTGGGAATGCCCCCGGCGTCTGAATTTATGCTGACTAGAATCATACTATGGTCAGGCGGATTGGCCCGGTGAATCGTTGCGAGAAACCGCCTTCGGTATACTGCTTCACATCTGGATCCGAATGCACACATGGAGCGAACAACTGTGAACGATTCTCCCCAAGCTACTGGCTGGACCTGGCGCGATGTGACGCTTGAGGATGTGCATGCCGCCCGCGAACGAATCATGCCGCACCTTCACCGCACGGGAATGATTGCGTCCGGCACGCTCAGCCAAATGACGAATACGGATCTCAGTCTCAAGGCTGAGGTGTTTCAGAAGACGGGTTCGTTCAAATCTCGGGGTGCACTCAACGCCGCCATGCAACTTTCCGATGAGCAGAAAGCGCGCGGCATTGTCACGATGAGCGCTGGCAACCACGGTCAGGGAATCGCCTTTGCGGCCAGCATGGTTGGTTGCCGGGCGGTGGTGTTCATGCCAGAGGGTGCAGTGCCCACCAAGGTTGAGGCAATTCTCGGCTACGGCGCCGAGGCAAAGTTCGCCCCTTCTATGGAAGAGCTCTTTGATGTTATGGCTGCATACCAGCGGGAACATGGCCTCACCTTTGTCAGCCCATTCGATGATCCGCACATCATTGCCGGGCAAGCAGTAGTCGGGCTTGAGATCCTGGAAGATGTGCCCGACGTGGAAACGATTGTGGTGCCGATCGGTGGAGGTGGGCTGATCTCCGGCATTGCGATGGCGGTGAAGAGCATGCGACCGGATGTCCGCATCGTTGGCGTGGAGCCGGAGGGCGCCAACATCGTCAAACGCAGTCTCGAAGCCGGCAAGCCACTGAAGGCTGAGAAGATCAACACCATCGCGGATGGCCTGGCTGCGCCAGCGGCCGGCGAACTCACTCAGGCGATTATCGAGCACTATGTCGATGATGTGGTGTTGGTTACAGAAGATGAGATCGCCCAAAGCCTGAAACTCATACTCGGGCGAACGAAGGTTTTGGTTGAACCCTCTGGTGCTGCGGCCACTGCGGCACTGCTAGCCGGCAAGGCAGGTACACGCGCAGGCGCACGTACCGTTTCTGTCATGAGCGGCGGCAATGTTGATTTCACGAAGTTGCGTATGATTCTTTCGGATTAGCTTCCGAAGCGGAGTTCCAGTACTGAATCGGTACTCGTGGCGACACGGCCCTTGTGCTCGGCGATCCATTCATTAAGGCGCGCCATATCCAAGCCGGATTCCATCTGAAGCTCGAGGCGGAGCTCGCCATTCACGAATTCGCGGGTTTTGGCGTGGGTGACCTCGGGACGCTCACGCAGCCAACTCTGAAGACTGCTGGCGATTCCGAATGTGACGTCGTGCGCAACAACATCAAGTTCGTGCGGTCCGGTCTCGGTTGCGGCCGTTTCAGCTTCTTCATTGCTTGCCGCGGTACATACCGCTGCCTCCGTTATTGGAGTTGGTGACTCTTCAACAACTTTATCAGCCGTTTCAACCGGAGAGGCTGCAGGTGCCGGCGAGTCCAGGGCATTGCGAAGGAGCTCGGCCGCCCTCGCCATGGCAGTTTGTCCAGCTTCCACTTCTACCAGTGCTTCTTGCAGCGCTGCGCGGAGGTGCTTCGTCTCCTTCTCGTGATCCACTTGCGAACGACGAACCGTTTCAGCAATGAGTTGCTCGATCGATTCCTGCAAATGGGTGCCAAGCGGGGAGTGTTCGGAAGCAGACATAGGTACTCCGGTCAAGAGAAGGTAGCGCAAATTTCGCCATCGTAACTATTAGGATACTTGCGCAGTCGGCATCCGGCGAGTACGCAGCAATTTGCGGCGATTAATGTGACAATCTGCAGGGAATGCATCACACTACGCATTCGTTCGTTTCCCACTTATGGAAGTCGGATTGGGAATGACGCCTCAACAACATTTCCGGACCCATTCATTCATCCACTCTCCAAACTCCGGGATAACGAATCGATTGGAGAATACGCTATGACTACCCCAGATGAGACCCAAGATTTGTCGAAGAATTCCAGCACACAAGAAACCGCAACCGAACCAACGCCTGAGCCAACAGCCCCGAAACGACCACGTCGCCCACGTAACCAGCGCCTGCAGGTGCCAACGATTGTGGTTGATGAGGCGTTCCTGCTTCCTCACCTGACGATTCCGATGCCAATTATGGACGAGGACGTCGCTATGGCTGTCGACCGGGCCATGCAGAAGGATCCGCGCAGGATCTTTATTTTGGCTGAGCGTCGAGTTGGCGGCATTGCAGACGAGATGCAGCGCAGCCCTTATGTGCAAAGTGGCCTCATTGGCCTCATGCAGCACACGCCATTCGATATGGGCGATGGCATTCGTGACATCACCGGCGATGAGAACGATCTCTCTGGCCTGTTCGATGACCGCGATGAAGCTGATTACGAACTCTGCGAATGGGGCGTGCTTGCTGAAATTTCGCAGTACATCAACCGACCAGGTGGCGAAGCACACATCGTGCTGAACGGTATCAGTCGCGCCAGGGTGAAGGACATCACTCAGGAAGACCCATTCCTGATCACGCAGATTGAAGTCGTGAAGGAACCCGTACACGATACTGAAACGTCCAACGTGGCGATGTCTGCACTCGTCAGCCAGGTTGAGAGCTACATCGCCATGCTGCCGCATGTGCCCAATGAAGTGCTGGAGATGATTCGCAGCGTCGATGAGCCGGGCTGGCTTGCCGACCTGATTGCGTTCTCGCCAGAAATCACACCAAAGCAACGGCAGGAGATGATCGAAACCCTCGATCCGCTGGATCGCATCCGCACATTGAGTCTGTGGATGCAGCAACGCCTCGATGTGATGCAGCTGCGCAACGAGATCCAGCACGAAGCCCAGGCTGGTATGGATCGCCAAAACCGCGAGTACTTCCTGCGTGAGCAGATGCGTGCCATTCAGCGCGAGCTGGGTGAGAGCAGTAGCGAGGAAGCTGTTGCCAACGAACTCCGCGAACGCATCGAAGCCGCCGGTATGCCGGAGGAAGTTCACACGAAGGCGATGCAGCAGCTGGAGCGGCTGGAGCAACAGCACCCGTTCTCGCCGGAAATCGGTGTGATTCGCACATACATCGAATGGCTTGTGGATCTTCCGTGGAGCAACACCACTGAGGATCACCTGAGTCTCGACCAGGCAGCCGAAGTACTGGACGAGGACCACTACGGCCTCGAAAAGGTGAAGGATCGTATCGTCGAGTTCATTGCCGTTCGCAAACTCGCTGGCGACAAACTTCGCTCACCAATCCTGTGCTTCGTCGGCCCACCCGGCGTTGGTAAAACCAGCCTCGGCAAATCGATCGCCCGAGCCATCGGCCGTGAATACGTTCGAATGAGCCTCGGTGGCGTTCGTGATGAAGCCGAGATTCGTGGTCACCGCCGCACCTACGTCGGCGCAATGCCTGGTCGCGTGATCAAGGCGCTCAAGGATGCCGGCAGTAACAATCCTGTGATTGTGCTGGACGAAGTCGACAAGCTCGGCGCGGATACATTCCGCGGCGACCCATCGTCGGCGTTGCTCGAAGTGCTCGATCCGGAGCAGAACACCACCTTCTCGGATCACTACCTGGAAGTACCGTTCGATCTGAGCCAGGTGATCTTCATTACCACGGCGAACATGTTGGAACCGATTCCTGCCGCCCTGCGTGACCGCATGGAGATCATTGAAGTCTCCGGTTACACCGAGCTCGAGAAGCTCGCGATCGCGCGCAACTACCTCGTTCCGAAGACCACCGAGAGCCACGGCCTCACCGTGGACCAGTTTGAGGTCACCGATGATGGATTGAAGACGGTGATTCGGGAATACACCGAGGAAAGTGGCGTTCGTAACCTGGAGCGCGAAATCGGATCGCTGGCACGCAAGGTAGCCCGCAAGTTTGCGGGAGACAAGCCACCGAAGAAGGTGGTAGTGGACACGGAAGAAGTCCATGAACTTCTCGGCGTACCGCGCTACGACTTCAATCTTGCCGAAGAGCACGATGAAGTTGGTGTCGCGACCGGTGCTGCAGTAACCAGTGTTGGTGGAGACCTGCTTCCCATTGAAGTGAACATTTACGAAGGCAAGGGAGACCTGACGCTCACCGGTCAACTCGGGGATGTCATGCAGGAATCCGCCCGGGCTGCGCTGAGTTATGCGCGGGCACGGCGAGAAGAACTCGGATTGCCAGAAGGCTATTTCGAGAAGCACACCGTACACGTGCACTTCCCGGCAGGAGCTATCCCCAAGGATGGTCCGAGCGCCGGTATCGCCATAGCTACTGCGCTTGTATCGGCCCTGACCGGCAAGCGCGTGCGCAAGGATGTCGCCATGACCGGCGAAATCACCTTGCGCGGCAAGGTACTGCCGATCGGCGGATTGCGAGAGAAGACGCTCGCCGCACACCGTGGCGGCATCAAAACCTTCCTGCTGCCGAAGAAGAACGCCAAGGATTTGAGCGAGCTGCCAGACATCGTCAAAAACGAGCTTGAACTCATCCAGGTAGAGCACGTTGAAGATGTGCTGGATATCGCCTTCGTCGCAGACAAGCCGAAGCGACGTCGCAAGACCACTGGCGGCACACCGAAG
>CAZYDY010000106.1:0-6420 GCA_964646245.1 uncultured Sphaerobacteraceae bacterium | reverse complement strand
ATTCCTCCACCGCTACCGAGATCCATGATGCGGCCTTCACCGGCTCGTTCCTGTACAACCGAAACCAGCCGAAGGCTTTCAAGGATCAAACGTCGTTCAATCCCGTCGAAATCCCGCACTGCGGTGAGGTTCACCCGTTTATTACGGTCATGAAGCAGGTCGCGATAGCGAAGCACAAGGTCGACCTGCTCGCCAGTGAAGTCCGCTATGAGCGGTCGAACGAGTTCTGCAAACGCGTCGGCCGACCGAGACTGGTTCGTGTTGAGTCCGTCCATCAGTCTGTACCGGCACGCTCCGCTACCAACAGGCTCTTGCCTTTGGCAACGATAATTTCCATGGCTGCTTCGACAACGCTATCGACGCCGAGGCCAGCCAGGTCCCGCAGGCGGGACTGGGATGCCTGATCGAAGAACTGATCCGGAACGCCGAGCGTTGCAACAGGCGTCTGCTTCTTGTGGGCAGCCAGCAATTCCAGTACAGCGCTGCCGAAGCCACCTGCTGCAGCGTTCTCTTCGACAGTAACAATTCCACCGGTCGAATCAGCCAGCTTGAGAATGAGTTCCTCGTCCAGCGGCTTAATGAAGCGGGCGTTTACCACTGTAGCGCTGTGACCCTGCTCGTGGAGTCGATTTGCTGCCTGCATTGCGGCTGGCACCATCGAACCAACGGCGATGAGTGTGACATCACTGCCTTCACGAAGCACCTCACTCTTCCCGATCGGAAGGGCTTCCATCGGTGTGTTCGTATCCACACCAACTCCGGCACCACGCGGGAACCGCATGGCTATTGGTCCATCCTCATATTGAACTGCCGTCTTCAGCATGTGCCGCAGTTCCAGCTCGTCCTTCGGTGCCATCACGACCATGTTTGGAATGATGCGCAGGTAACTGAGATCGAACACGCCATGGTGAGTGCGGCCGTCGTCGCCAGCAAATCCGGCGCGGTCAAGCGCGAAAATCACTGGCAGGCGCTGAATGGCAACATCATGGATGATCTGGTCATAGGCACGTTGCAGGAAGGTGCTATACACACCAACAATCGGCCTGAGCCCTGCGGTAGCCAGTCCGGCGGCGAACGTAACAGCATGCGCTTCCGCAATACCGACGTCGAAGAACCGATCCGGGAACTCCTTCTGGAACTTCCCGAGGGATGTGCCGCTTGGCATTGCAGCGGTGATAGCGAAAATTCGCTCATCCTCCCGTGCCAGGTCGATCGCAGCCTGTGCGAAGGCGTCCTGGTATTTCGGTGGTGGTTTCGCCGCATTCGGGTTCGTTGGTGCGCTCACAGCATGGGCGCGCTCGATATCGTTGGAGGCCGGATCGTAACCCTTACCCTTTTGCGTGTGGATGTGAATCACAATCGGGTTTGGACTGGTCTTGGCGTATTTAAGAGCCTCAATCAATTCATTGATGTTGTGGCCGTCAACTGGTCCCGTGTAGGTGAACCCGAGTTCTTCAAAGAAGGAAGCGTGATATATCAGCTCCTTCATTGAATCCTTGACGCGTTTGCCGAGTTCCACAAGGCTCTTGCCTTGTGGCAGGCGCTCCACGAAATCTGCAAGTTCATCCTTGGCCCGATTGTAATTCGGGTCAGTGCGGAGACGACTCAGGTGCCTGCTCATTGCACCGACGTTCGGCGCAATGCTCATTTCATTGTCATTCAGGATCACGATGAGTGGATCGTCGATATTCCCGGCATTATTCAGCGCCTCATAGGCCATACCGCCGGTGAGGGCACCGTCGCCAATAACCGCAACCGCCGAACCACGTTGGCCCTTTGGCTTGCGCTGCTCGGCAACACACATTCCGAGTGCTGCAGAGATGCTGGTACTGGCGTGGCCGGCACCGAACTGGTCGTGTTCGCTCTCATCACGGCTCAGGAAGCCGCTCATGCCGCCTTCCTGGCGGAGCACAGAGAACCCGTGCTTGCGACCCGTCAGCATTTTGTGCGCGTAGGCCTGATGGCCCACGTCCCACACCATTTTGTCCTTCGGCGAATCGAAGACGTAGTGCATCGCGATCGCAAGCTCTACCGGTCCCAGGCTTGCGCCAAGGTGACCACCCGTCTTGGTGACCGATGAAATGAGCGCGGCGCGAATCTCTGCGGCGAGCTCTACCAACTGCTTGCGCGTGAGTTTCTTCACGTCAGCCGGGCTATCGATATTCGTGAGAAGCGGGCCACAATCAATGGGCTCAACGTCTTCAAAAAGTCGTGGGAATTTTCCGTTGCTTTCGGCCATGGGCATGATCCTTGTCACATGGGGCGCGGCGGTTCTGCGTGTGTCGAGGACGAGTGTTGGGTCATCAACGCAGACTTAATACACATCAGTATAACCGTGCGTGTCAGTAACCGCTTGTCGGCGAGGCGTACGTACCATCCCAGCTGTCGCTGGTGAGCTTCATGGCAATCACATCCAGGCGGGTGTCTTGCGCCCATTCCACGGTGCGTCCGGTCTCATGAAAACCGACTCTAAGATAGCTACGCCGGGCGCGTTCATTATGCTCAAACACTTCCAGATTCACGGTATGAAGCTTAAGTCGTTCAAACGCTTCAGCCACCACCAGGCGAGTGGCATCTGTTCCATATCCCTGACCCCAGGCGGCTTTCTCACCAATTACAATGCGGAAGAGGCACTCACCGGGTTTCTCGTCCACCTCCGTAACGGCTGTGGTTCCAATGAGGTTACCGCTGGAGTTCTCGTGGATCGCCCAGGCGGTTCCATGTGCGGAGTTCGGTAACACGATGCTGGTGAAGTAACCTCTCGCCTGATAGGGAGTCAGAGGCCGAAGGTCGTGCCTCAGCACGTAGGCGATTTCAGAATCCGTGTACCAACGCACGAACGCGGCTTCGTCTGTCGCCGCGTGTTTCTGCAAACGCACCTTGTCACCAGTGCGCACGATCACATCCGGTTCGGTGGGGGTGGATTCGTTGTTGTGCCGGAGAATCATCGTCTGGACCTGACCTCAAAATCTGATATCGGTTTGGAGGGGCTGCTCCGCTTCGATAGTATCAGTTTTCAGAAGTCGGGAAGTGAACCTTGTCCTCATCAGTTGGGAGGACTTAGCTGCTTCGCAGTTCGATTCCACATAGCCGCGATATGCCTTCAGCAATGATGTCGAAAGACGGAGTGTCCTTGCTGACGTTTACGCGGAGCAAGGTCCCATCGATGAACATGGCGGTTGCCTGGGCGGCATTTTCGTTCATGTACTGGCTCAGGATGCGAATCAGGCCATCACTCCAGAGGAGCGCCAGTTCCGCCAGTTCCGGACGATGATTCGCCGATGTGTAGAGTTCGTTCCAATACATCAGGTTCGTGCGGTCCTGCAGGTATTCCCAAATAACGATGCTGATTTCGCGCACCACGTTCTCGGATTGGGCCAGCCTTTTCTCCATCGCTTCGAGATCGAGGCGCGTGGCGTCCGCTATCTCCCGCAACGCTTCGTGGACCAGGTCGTCAATTGAATCGAAATAGTAGGTGGTAGAGCCGAGCGGTACATCTGCCCGCTCTGCCACCATCCGGTGGGTGAGATTGTCTGACCCGACTTCAGGCACAAGCTCGGTAGCTGCCCGAAGGATGATCTTGCGGCGGTTGGATGTCTTTTGCATGTTGTTAGTTTGCACCAGACAGGTTCAGGGTTACCACTCCGGCAATTACCATCGCCATACCAATGAACTTCGTAGGAGAAAGTGCCTCGCCCAGGAAGTACACGCCAAATGCTGTGATAGCGGCGATTCCCACGCCCGACCATGTGGCATATGCAACGCCGATATTCAGGCCACGCATCAGGGTTTGGGCCAGCAGGAAAAACGCCGCACCATAAAGTGCAAGCGTCCCAACGGTGGGCCAGAACTTCGTAAAGCCTTCAGTTTGTTTTAGCAGCATGGTGCCGAGAATCTCAGCGACAATAGCGCCAAAGAGCAGAATGTACGTCACAGGACCCTCCTCGATTGTTGTGAATATCAGGGGTTTGTACATATGTACATGGACATTTGTACAACTCTATTCTGACAGATCAATCGAGGAGGGTCAAGGACCATTTCTGGAAAAGGAAAACCGGGCACAAGGGGGTAACTTCCCCCTCATGCCCGGTTTGGGTTTCGATTGTGTTGGGTACTACCCGACGTTAGCTATTTAGTAGCTATCGTAGCGTGGGCTGGATGACTTCCGGGACTGGAAGCAATCACGGCAGTACACCGGCTTGCCTGGGCTCGGGTTGAAGGGTACTTCCGTATCCTTGCCGCACTCGGAGCAAGTAGCCGGGTAGAGCTGACGCTGGCCACCACCGTAGCCGCCTCCGCCGCCACCACCACTGTAGCTGCTGCCGCCACCACCACCGTAGCCGCCTCCGCCGCCACCGTAGCTGTCGCCGCTATCCGAGTTGCGCTGCTGCTTGCGTGCCTGGCGGCACGTTGGGCAACGCTGTGGATCCGAGAATCCCCGAGACATGTAAAATTCCTGCTCACCTGCGGTAAACACGAACTCGTTGCCGCAATCGCGACATGTAAGCGATCGATCGCTCATTCTTTCTGAACCTCTCTTGCCCAAACATATCGTGAATGCGGGCCAACTGGAAAAAAGTCTCCTCCCGGAACGCGCCCTTTGCCAGTTTGCGCACAAACACGCGTGGGCATAAGCCCGCACGGGTTCGAGAGCCACCTATTGGAAACGTCTCGGTTGCATCAGTATAGCAGAGGATTCGCATGTGTACAGGGGTGAAGGTACCAATTCGCAAAGTGATAACCCGTCAATGGCATCGACAATGGTTCCCGTTCGGTTTCGTGCTATCTTGTCTTACGATTAATTTGGATTCACACAGGTATATTGCCATGTCTCCATATCGCAATCCCAACCGACATCCTGGCGATATCTCGCCTGCCCAGGCCATTGAGTGGCTTAAGGAAGGGAACGAGCGTTACGTCACTGAAGGGATCCATGCCGGTTTCTATACGGCTGCCCATATGTCATTGACGGAGAAGCACCTGCCGGTCGCCGCAATCCTCGCGTGTGCCGATGCGCGCGTCGGCGCAGAGCTGATCTTCGATCAGGAGCCTGGCGACCTGTTCATGGTCCGACTTGCTGGCAACTTCGTCAGCGATTACGGATTGGCCAGCATGGAATACGCAGTAGATGTCCTCAGCGTGCCACTGCTGATGGTGATGGGGCACACGCATTGTGGTGCAGTTTCCGCGGCGATCAATGTGGTTCAGAACAACCTCACCGTACCGGGCCGCATGTTCGTGCTGATGGATGCCATTGAGCCGAGCGTGCTCCGCGCCCAACACTCGCATCCGGATGACCTCGCCGATGCTACAGCGCGTGAAAATGTCCGCCGTCAGGTGCAGCGGCTCCGCACGATCTCCCCGGTTGTCAGCGCAGCTATCGAGGCCGGACACACCGAGGTCGTCGGCACGATGTACGATATGTCCACCGGTAGGGTTCACTTTATGGATGTAGACTGATCGTCGCCTGATTTCCTTCGGGGAGATGCCCGTAATTGTGCTAAAATTCCAATAATGTGACGACTTTTGATCGCGCCTGAAAGTCTGGCCCGATTCACGTCATCAAGGAGGAACGCGCAGGATGAATATCCACGAGTATCAGGCTGCGGAAATTCTCGCCAAGTATGGCATTCCGGTTAACCCGGGCAAGGTGGCTACCACCCCTGAAGAGGCCCGAGATATCGCCGCCGAACTCGGCGGCGTTGTTGTGGTAAAGGCACAGGTTCACACTGGCGGTCGCGGCAAGGCGGGCGGCGTGAAGGTTGTGAAGAGCCCCGATGAGGCGTTCGAAGCGGCCAAAGCCATCCTCGGTATGGACATCAAGGGCCACATCGTCAACAAGGTTCTGATCGCTGCTGGTGCTGATATCCAGAAGGAAGTCTATGTCAGCGCAGTCATGAACCGACCTGATCGCAAGATCATGATTATGGCCAGCGCCGAGGGCGGTGTGGAAATCGAGGTCGTGGCGGAGGAGAATCCGGACGCCATCATCACCCGAGATGGTGATCCACTCGTCGGCTTCCGTGGCTTCCAGGCCAAGGAAGTGGCCTTCGCCCTGGGGCTCGATCCCAAATTGGTGAATGGTTTCGCTGCTATCGCCGAGCGTCTCTACACCATCTTCATGGAAGAAGACGCCACGCTCGTGGAAATCAACCCGCTCATCATCAATGGTGAAGGCCAGTGGCAAGCGCTTGATGCCAAGATGAGCTTTGATGACAACGCCCTGTATCGACATCCGGAGACCGTTGAACTGCGCGACTTCGCGGAGGAGAACGAGACGGAACTCGAAGCCAATGCCAGCGGTATTAGTTTCGT
The DNA here is from genome assembly GCA_964646245.1 of uncultured Sphaerobacteraceae bacterium. GTDB lineage: Bacteria > Chloroflexota > Chloroflexia > Thermomicrobiales > UBA6265 > UBA6265. Next base: position 105 of record CAZYDY010000106.1, on the reverse strand, counting down.
GAAGCTGGATGGCACCATTGGCTGCATCGTCAACGGCGCCGGCCTCAGCATGGCAACCCTGGATGCGGTCAAACTTGCAGGCGGCGAACCAGCCAACTTCCTCGA
>CAZYDY010000105.1:0-6513 GCA_964646245.1 uncultured Sphaerobacteraceae bacterium | reverse complement strand
ATCCCAACCGATCATCCCGCATCGCCCTGCTGTTCTATGCAGATGGCGAGAAGCGCTACATTCTGGCGCCGTTGGGAGTTCGCGTGGGTGACACCATCGTAAGTGGTGAGAGTGTGCCGGTACGAACCGGTAACGCAATGCCACTTCGCAACATTCCAACCGGTACCCAGGTGCACAACATCGAGTTGTACCCGGGTAAGGGCGGCCAGCTGTGCCGATCCGCCGGAACCAGTGCCCAGCTTATGGCCAAGGTCAACGACTATGGTCAGCTGCGCATGCCGAGCGGTGAAGTTCGCATGGTTCACCTTAGCTGCATGGCCACACTTGGCCAGGTAGGTAACGTGGATCACGAGAACATCGAAATCGGTAAGGCCGGCCGAAGCCGCCACATGGGCAGGCGACCGCACGTTCGCGGTTCCGCCATGAACCCCAACGACCACCCGCATGGTGGTGGTGAGGGTAAGGCACCAATCGGTGGCCAGCCCAAGACTCCATGGGGTCGACCGGCGTTCCAGCGCACACGTAAGAACAAGCGCACCGACTCGATGATTGTTCGACGCCGCCCGGCTAACAAGCGGCGCTAACACGACACGGCGCGACCGGGAACTCGATTCTCACGCCGAATGTCGGTTGCGGCAACTTGATGGGTATATAGGAGAACAACATGTCGAGATCTGCAAAGAAGGGGCCATACATCGACCCAAACGTTCAGAAGAAGGTCGATGCCCTGAATGCAACAAACAGCAAAACGGTGATCCGCACCTGGGCACGTGCCTGCACGATTTTCCCGGGAATGGTGGGTCACACCATCGCCGTTCACAACGGTCGCACACATGTGCCGATCTACGTGACTGAACCGATGGTTGGTCATAAGCTTGGCGAGTTTGCCCCCACCCGAACCTACCGTGGTCACGGGCGGGATGCAGACCAGCGCGGCCGCCGATAGTCGGCCTGGTAGAGAGAGGGTTCAGATATGGAAGTACGCGCAACAATCTCGCGCGTCCGCATCTCTCCGCGTAAGGCTCGGCTGGTCGTGGACATGGTCCGCGGCAAGAAGGTATCGGAAGCCATCACCATGATGCAATTCGTACCAAACCGCGCAGCGGAAGACGTAGAGAAGCTACTTAAGAGTGTTTCGGCCAACGCCGAGCACAACTACGACATCGATCCGGAAACGCTGTGGGTCAAGGAGATCCGCGCTGATGACGCCCCGCAGCTCCGACGATTCAAGCCGCGAGCCCGCGGCCGAGTCGGCAAGATTCTGCGACGTTCGTGCCACATCACGGTCATCGCTGAAGAGAGAGGTGACCGCTAATGGGTCGTAAAGTCCATCCAGTAGGATTCCGCCTGGGTATTTCCAGCGAGTGGGAATCGAAATGGTTTGCGGAAAAGCAGTATACTGAGTTGTTGCACGAGGATATTGCGATTCGCAACCTCGTCGAGCAGGAACTCCAGCGAGCTGGTGTAGCCCGAATTGAGCTTGAGCGCAGTGCGAACAAGGTTGATGTCACCCTTCACACTGCCAAGCCCGGCATTGTCATTGGCAAGCAGGGTTCAAACGTCGAGCGCATCCGTGGACTGATCGAGAAGAAGGTTGGCAAGAAGGTCAATCTTCGGATCGAAGAGATCAAGGTGCCCGAAACCAATGCCCGGCTCATCGCCGAGAGCATTGCCGAGCAGATTCAGCGCCGCGTGGCTTACCGCCGCGCGATGAAGCATGCCCTCCAGCAGGCTATGCGCCGAGGTGCGAAGGGTTGCAAGATCAAGATGAGCGGTCGACTCGGCGGTGCCGAGATGAGCCGCACGGTGACTGAGATGACCGGCCGTGTGCCACTGCACACCTTGCGCGCCGACATTGAGTTCGCCAACGTTCATGCGCGCACTACCTACGGCCAGATTGGCGTGAAGGTATGGGTGTACAAGGGCGACGTGCTCCCGCAACGTAACGAGGTTACCGCGGCAAGTTTGACCGCTGATCTCGCCAAGTCGGGCGATTAAGAGAAATCACAGCAAGGCCGGGCACATGCCCGGACCTTGTAGTGGAATGTGTAACGGAGCGTAGTGACATGTTGATGCCAAAGCGGACGAAGTTCCGCAAGCAAATGCGCGGCCGCATGCGGGGCAAGGCGTATCGTGGCAGCACGATCTCGTTCGGTGATTACGCGCTTGTCTCAACAGAGCCAGCGTGGGTAACCAGCCGCCAGATCGAAGCTGCTCGCCGTGCTATTACCAACTACCTGAAGCGTGGTGGTAAGGTGTGGATTCGCATTTTCCCGGACAAGCCGATTACCAAGAAGCCGGCAGAAGTGCGAATGGGTAAAGGTAAGGGTAACCCCGAAGAGTGGGTTGCCGTTGTGAAGCCAGGCCGCGTGATCTATGAGATCGCCGGTGTGGACGAAGCTCTTGCCTCCGAAGCCCTTCGCCGTGCCGCCATGAAGATGCCGATGAAGTGCAAGGTTCTGGTACGTGAAACACCAGGTGCCCGCGTCGCATCGGAAGAAGGTGCTGCATGAAAGCCAGCGAAATTCGCGAGCTGAACTATGAGCAGATGGAAGAGAAACTCGTGGAGCTTCACAAGGAGCTGCGTGACCTTCGCTTCCAGGACGCCGTAGGCCAGTTCACCGCAACAGCCCGCCCGCGCGAGATCCGCAAGGCGATTGCTCGAATCCACACGATTCGAACAGAAAAAGAAACTGCCGAAGCGTAAGCACCCGGCAGATACGTTAAGTAGAGGGAACCAATGAGCGAGGTTCAGGAAACCACGGTCCCAACACCTGTGGAGCGAGAGCAAAAGGCTCGCACCCAGAAGGTTGGCAAGGTGGTAAGCGACAAAATGGAGAAGACCGTTGTCGTGTCCGTGGACTATGTTCGTACCCACCCGCTGTATCACAAGCGGATGACCCGTACGAGCAAGTTCTTCGCGCACGATGAAGCCGGTACCGTCAAGGTTGGAGACACTGTTCGAATTGAAGAGTGCGCACCAATCTCCAAGCGAAAGCGCTGGATTGTGCGTGAGGTACTCGAGCGCGCAATACAGGTTTAACCGATCCATCCTCCACACGAGAGATGATCGATATCATGCCTGGAGAGGTAAGGATCGATGATTCAGACACAAAGCCGGTTGCGAGTTGCCGATAACAGCGGTGCACGAGAAATCATGTGCATTCGCGTACTTGGTGGCTCCTCCTTTAAGTATGGTGGTGTTGGCGATGTCATCATCGCGTCTGTCAAGAGCGCGCAGCCAAATGGCGCGGTCAAGAAGGGCGATGTGATTCGAGCCGTTATTGTACGCACCGCAAGCGAATATGGCCGCCCCGATGGCAGCCACATTAAGTTTGACGACAATGCGGCAGTGCTGATCAACGCGCAGAATGCGCCGCGTGGCACCCGCATCTTCGGCCCCGTGGGGCGCGAGCTGCGTGAGAAGCAATTCATGCGCATCGTGTCGCTGGCGCCAGAAGTCCTGTAGGGGTACTGATGCGAAAGATTGTTACGGGCGACGAAGTCATCGTCATCGCCGGTCGAAACAAGGGTGAAACTGGCACAGTACGCCAGTACATCCGCGAGACCGACCGCGTGGTGGTTGAGGGCGTCAATATCGTCAAGAAGCACCGCCGCCAGCAGCAGGGTCAAACGGCCCAGGGTGGCATTGTAGAAGTAGAGGCTCCAATCCACGTATCCAATGTGATGCTGATTGAGCCAGGTACTGAAGAGCCAACTCGTGTCGGCATCCGTAAGAACGATGAAGGCAAGAACGAGCGGTTCTCCAAGAAATCGGGTAATACCATTCCCAACCCGAACGCTTAATGCTGTAGGGTTGTGGAACGGACACCACATAAGAGTGATGGCGGCCTGAGTGCTGTGGCGGATATTCCGCGCATGGCAGACCAGGCGGGAACGCCATGAATGGTTTGGATTTCCGGGGCCTACCCGGATGTGAAGGCAGGTAGTAATGGCACGAATACGTGAGCAATACAAGCAGGATGTGATTCCTGCGCTGACGGATGAATTCGGCTACAAGAATGTCTACCAGGTTCCGAAGCTTGAGAAAATCGTACTCAACATCGGACTCGGTGAAGCAGTAGCCAACGGCCGTGCGCTTGATGCCGCTGTGGGTGACTTGACCATGATCGCTGGCCAGAAGCCAGTGGTTACACGGGCCAAGAAGTCCATTGCATCGTTCAAGCTGCGTGCAGGTATGCCCATCGGTGCGGTTGTCACCCTTCGTGGTGAGCGCATGTATGAGTTCTTTGATCGTCTGGTTGCAACTGCGCTTCCGCGCATTCGCGACTTCCGCGGTCTTTCCCCGAACTCATTTGATGGACGCGGAAATTACACACTCGGTCTGCGGGAACAAATCATGTTCCCAGAGATCGATTACGACCAGATTGATAAGGTGCGTGGCCTCGAATTAAGCATCGTGACCTCCGCCAAGACTGACGAAGAAGGGCGACGTCTGCTCGCGCTTCTCGGTATGCCGTTCGCCAAGTAGCGAACGCGCTGACGGAGGAATCCATGGCGAAGAAAAGTAGCATCGCCAAGGCGAACCGCACACCCAAGTTCAGCACCCGTGCGGTGAACCGATGCAAGGTCTGCGGCCGAAGCCGTGCCTACATGCGCAAGTTCGGCGTGTGCCGAATTTGCTTCCGCGAACTGGCCAACCAGGGTCGTTTGCCGGGCGTCAAGAAGTCCAGCTGGTAAGTAGTAGGTCTGGCACTATGCCGGATACCACTAATGAAGGAAACATCGCATGAGCGTAAATGATCCAATCAGCGACATGCTGACGCGGATTCGCAATGCGGGTACGGCTCAAAAAGCTGACACAACGATGCCCGCAACCAAGATCCTGATTGCCATAGCCGATATCCTGAAGAAGGAAGGCTACATCAGGAACTACGAAGTAATTGAAAAGCATCCGCAGAACCAGCTTCGCATTGAGCTAAGCTATGGAGCGGACAAGCGTCACACGATTCGTGAACTCAAGCGCATCAGCAAGCCTGGCCTGCGCGTATACGCCGGCAAGGATAAGCTGCCGCGTGTGAAGAGTGGCCTCGGCATCGCCATCGTAAGTACACCAGATGGTGTGCTCACCGGCTATGAAGCCCGACGTCGCGGAATCGGTGGCGAGGTGCTCTGCACCATCTGGTAGCAGCGCAGCGCGGCCTTGAGTCGTGCTCGCCACCTAATGCGAGGTATTGCAATGTCGAGAATCGGAATCAAACCAATTCCTGTTCCGGGAACGGTCCAGGTAGACATCGCTGCCGGCAACGCCGTGAAGGTCAAAGGACCGAAGGGTGAACTCAGCCAGCAGCTGACGAACAAGATCAAGCTTGTGCAGGAAGAGGGCCAGATCCTGGTCCAGCGTGAAAGTGAAGATCGCGAGATCAAGGCACTCCACGGTCTTACCCGAAGCTTGCTTAACAACATGGTTGTCGGTGTAACCGATGGCTATACCCGTGTGCTGGAGATCCAGGGCGTGGGTTACCGTGCGGCGCTCCAGGGCAAGAACCTGGTGCTGAACGTCGGTTTCTCCCACCCGGTGAACCTCACACCGCCAGAAGGCGTAACCTACGCGGTTGAGGGCAACAACAGAATCACTGTCAGCGGCATCAACAAGCAGGTCGTTGGCGAAGAGGCTGCCCACATCCGTGGTATTCGTCCACCCGAGCCATACAAGGGCAAGGGAATTCGGTACCAGGGTGAATACGTGCGCCGCAAGGCTGGTAAGGCCGGTAAGGCCAAGTAGCTTCACCGGACCAGTTTCATGCCATGGCGTGACTGGTACCTGGTGCTGATGGAGAGCTCAGATGCGACTCAAGTACAGAAAACCACTGAGCCAGCGCAAGCGCCGACATGTACGCGTGCGCGCAAAGGTCAATGGAACTGCAGCCCGACCACGGCTGAACGTGTTCCGTTCCTCGGCTCACATTTATTGCCAGGTCATCGATGATACGGCTGGTCACACCCTTGTGGCCGCCAGCGATCTCGAAGATGTGGTGAAAGACAAAGTAGGCGAAGGTGCCGATAAAACGGCACGTTCCAAGGCGGTTGGCGAACTTATCGCAGAACGCGCCAAGGCTGCGGGCATAGAAGACGTTGTCTTCGATCGTGGTGGATTCCTCTATCACGGACGAGTTAAGGCAGTGGCTGATGGTGCCCGTGAAGGTGGCTTGAAGTTCTAGCCACATAGCGTTTTCCTGGGCGGCAGGCAGAAGGCCGAGTCCTGGAAGATACGGAGAGACGCATGGATCGCAATCGAGACTCCCGCCGTCGTAACGACGACGAGCAGGGAAGCGAATTCGAGGAGCGATTGGTTCGCATCAATCGTTCATCAAAAACCCACGCCGGTGGCCGCACCTTCTCCTTCGGGAGCATCATGGTGGTTGGCGACGGCAAGGGTCGGGTAGGCGTTGGCCTTGGTAAGGCCGGCGAAGTACCTGACGCAATCCGCAAGGGCAATGAGGCGGCTCGCAAGAACCTCATCACTGTTCCGCTGGATGGCGGCACCATTCC
>CAZYDY010000104.1:0-6534 GCA_964646245.1 uncultured Sphaerobacteraceae bacterium | reverse complement strand
TTCTCAAAAGGAATAGTCACTCCTCCGAGGATCATGGGTCGATCCTCAGCGAAACGGTGCACATCGTAGCCGATGCCCGAACGGGGCCACTTCATGACGGGTCCTTTCGGGCGCGCAGAAGCGCCTCCGCAATAATGAGGTCTGTAGGATGGGTGATCTTCAGGTTCGACGTATCGCCCGGAACGATCCAGACGGTTTCTCCCGAGAGCTCGGCTAACGTGGCCTCGTCTGTTACCAGGTTCGGGGATAGCGCGGCGTCTCGCATCATTTGTCGCAGCTTGTCCGCATGGAAGCCCTGTGGTGTCTGGGCGGCCCAGAGATCTTCCCGATCAATGGTCGTTTCGATCTGCTGGTTGAATACTCTCTTGATTGTGTCCGTCACTGGTGTGGCGACAATAGCTCCGCCATGCTCACGAGCGGCTGCAACACATGCATCAATATGGATCGGCTGTATCAACGGGCGAGCACCATCGTGTACGAGAATGACATCTGCATTCATAGAAACAGCGTTGACGCCGTTAGAGGTAGATGCCTGCCGACTCGCACCACCCCGGATAACATAGGTCACCTTGGTCCAGTTGCCGGAGCTCACCAGATGCTTCATGGGAGTTTCGGTGTGCTCTCCCGCAACCAGTACGATCTCGGAAATGCTCTCGGCCTCCTCAAAGGCGTTGATGGTATGTTCGAGAACCGGTCGATCAAGCAGGGTGGCCATCACCTTACCGGCATCGCCAAACCGTGAACCCTTGCCGGCGGCGACAATTACAACTGCAGCCGTCACGACAGATTCTCCCGCGCTGCAAAGAGTCGCTCTGCAACCTCATCCGGCACTGGCGATGACCCGAGCACACGTCCCTCGCGGAATCCGACACCGTGGTAATCACTCCCGCCAGTGGGGATCAATTCCCATTCGTCTGCAATCGCCCGGATCTGCTGGTGCTCCGCAGGAGAATATTCAGCGTAGTAGGTTTCCAGGCCCTTGAGGCCCACGGGAGCGAGCCGCTTCACTGTGCCTTCAATGTCACGCGTTGAGAACGGATGTGCCAGCACAGGAACCGCCCGGTTTTTTACCAACAATTGCACTGCATCCTCCGGGCTGAACGGATCTCGTGGCACGTATCCCGGTCGACCGGCCTTGAGGAATCGATCAAACGCTTCGCCCACGTCTTTCACCGCCCCGATATCCATCAGGGCACGTGCGACGTGGGGACGACCGATGCTACCGAAGTCGGCCTGCGCAATGATGCTGTCGCCATCGATGTCGTACCCGATTGCCTTCACCTTCTCGATGATGCGCGCGATGCGATCTACCCGGTTCCGTGCCAGGGCATCGAGTGCACCGGTAAATTCGGAATCCTCGATATTTACGAAATACCCAAGCACATGTACTTCGGCAAAATCGACCGTCGTACTGAGCTCCACCCCGGGTACAAGGGTGATGCCGGCCTTATCAGCCTCGGCCTTCAGGTCAGGGATGGCATCAACGGTATCGTGATCCGTAACGCCAAGAATAGAAACACCCTGCTGAACGGCGAAATTCACCAATTCAGCAGGGGTATCCTGGCCATCGCTAGCCGTGGTATGCGTATGAAGATCGATTCGATGGCGGTTTTGTTCTGTCATGTCATTGAGTATATGGGTTTAGCGCGGCTCCACAACAAGGCGGATGGCCGTGCGGTCTTCATTCTCGATCGTTACATCGATGAACGCCGGTACGCAGATGGCTTCGATTCCACTTTCGCTCAGGTAATCACGCGCGATTGCCACGGCCTTGATTGCCTGGTTGGTGGCACCGGCTCCAATGGCCTGCACCTCAGCCTTACCGGCCTCACGGACAACACCAGCGATGGCACCGGCAACAGCACTCGGGCGGGAACGGGCGGAGACCTTCAGCACTTCACCGATACCAATGACAATGCCATCGGAAACAATCTCGGTTACGGGCGCCTTGTCTTCACTGCCGTTCTCACTCACCTCTGCAGGAGCAGAGTAGAGCGCAGTTGATTCTTCGTATGAAAAGTCGCGATGGCTATGGCCGTTGCTGGATACCGGAATTTCTTCCTCAGCTTCTTCAATAACCACTGGCTCTTCAACGGCGTAAGGTACTTCTTCCACAACTGGTGCTTCGGTCGCAACAGCGACTGCTGCCTCAGGCTCAGCCTGTGCCTGAGGTTCCTCAACCAGGTCCTCATCATGATCGGCATCTGGCGGGAAGCTATTGCCTTCGGCCTTGATCTTAATGTCAGCGAGGTTGAGCTTGCTGAAAAAACGATTCATTTGACGGAACTCTCTTTCCCCATGTACCCGGATTTCGGGTGCAACATTGATGGCACACGTGTGATTCCATGGCGATGCCACGTGCCTGACGGCGAGTATTCACACATTTATGCCAAGTGTCTTGCCGCTCCACGCATTGGTGGCCGGCGCCTCACCTCCCCCACAGAGGTATGCGTGTAGTCTACGCTGTTTCGCAGGTATTTTGCATTCTTTACTGAAAAACCCAAAACGCGTGTGCCCAAATTCTGGAGTTCAGAATTCAAGCACACGCGTTCGTGTTCAAGAGACACCGGGCGTGCGTGGCTAATGCCAATCGCATGCGAGCCCTGGGTGCGTTACCGTGCGTAATCGACCGCCCGGGTTTCGCGAATTACCGTTACCTTGATCTGGCCTGGATATTCGAGCGTTTCCTCGATCTTCCTGACCACGTCCTGTGCCAGGCGGGTTGCGCCGGCGTCGTTCACCGAATTCGGCTGCACGAGGATTCGCACCTCGCGGCCTGCCTGAATCGCGAACGATTTCTCCACTCCCTCAAACGAGTTGGCCACGCCTTCCAGCGCTTCCAGTCGTTTGATGTAGGTTTCTACCATCTCTCGGCGTGCACCCGGGCGAGCGCCCGAAATGGCATCTGCCGTTTGCACGATGAATGCTTCGATGGTTTGCGGCTCTTCCTCGTTATGGTGCGCGGCAATCGCGTGCACAATGCGGGAAGATCGGCCCAGTCTCCTGGCGATATCTGCACCAATCAGCGCGTGCGGACCTTCCACTTCGTGGTCGACCGCCTTACCGATATCGTGCAGCAATCCTGCCGTTTTGGCGACGTTCACGTCGGCGCCGAGTTCGGCGGCCAGGTTAGCCGCAATCAAACTGGTTTCCAGACTATGCCCCAGCACGTTCTGGCCGTAGCTGGTGCGGAACTTCAACCGGCCAAGCAGTTTCACAAGGTCCGGATGGAGGCCTGGCACGTTGGCGTCATACGCCACGCGCTCACCCTCTTCGCGCATGATCTCATCGAGTTCCATTTGGGTCTTGGCGACCACTTCCTCGATGCGCGCCGGGTGAATGCGGCCATCCTGCAACAGCTTCTGCAGGGATCGGCGTGCAATCTCGCGGCGAACGGGATCGAATCCGCTGACGGTGACCGCCTCTGGCGTGTCATCGACAATCAGATCCACTCCGGTAGCGGTTTCCAGTGCCCGAATGTTGCGACCTTCGCGACCGATGATACGGCCCTTCATGTCGTCATTCGGCAGTGGCACGACGCTGATAGTGGATTCTGAAACGTAATCCGATGCGATGCGCTGGATGGTGGTCGCAAGGATCTTGCGTGCGCGCTTGTCTGCCTCATCCCGCGCTTCACGTTCGATTTCATGAACGTGGCGCTGGGCCATGTGGCGGGCATCTGCCTCGATATCAGCAATGAGTTGTGCTCGCGCCTCGTCGGCCGTCAGGCCTGCAACGCGTTCGAGCTCCTCGTGATATCGCTGGCGCGATTGCTCGATCTCCTGCATCTGCTGGTTGCGCTGTTCTTCCAGCTCACGGAGCACGCTTTGGCGATGCTCCTCCAGCTCTTTGTCCTTACGGACTTTTTCATTCTCCCAGGAATCTTGCTGGCTTTGCAGTCGCGATTCGGCCTTGCGAACCGTCTGCTCCTGCTGCTCAAGCCGCTGGGCCTTTTCGTCAATATTTTCTTCTTTTTTCTCGATTCGTCGTTCTATGCGCTCTATCTCGACACGGCGTTGTGTTAACTCCTTGTCAAGTTCCCCTCGCAGACGAATCGCGTCATCCTTGGCAGCCAGTGCTATATCTCGCCGCTGGGTTTCGGCCTCTTCTAATACGCGATCTGCTTCAGTTTGTGCTGCCCTGACGCGTGAGTTCGCGCGCCGGTCCAGCAAGAAATAGGTCACGAAAAAGGTGATTCCAGCAACGAGCACCGCGCCAATGATGAAGAACACAAGTTCACCCATCAGTAGCTCCTCGCTCGTGTCCCCATCTTGCGATGAGGTCTCCATTGTTAAGGTGTGATTGCCCTTCGTGGGAATCGATGTGATGTATCATCACCTACCGATTTCGCACTCCCATGATGAGACAAGTACAATCGCAAGCATACGACTTTTCGGTATTCCCGGCAATGAGCGCCAAACCTCTCGCTCGGCAAACGGCCTATACGTACGCGGGCTTTGGGGATTCCACCCAACAACCGCTACAATGCCAGTATCGAATTCGACCAACGGGAGGGATCGCCGTATGGCACCCAGCAACAACGGTAAATCTCGGAACGACAGCCAATCGGTGCCAAATGACGTGGCCCTGCTGATTGACTATGAGAATCTGCAGGTAAGCCTAAGAAACCATTTCAATTTAACAACTCCCAAAATGAGCCTCATTATTCAGGAAGCTCTTGATCATGGTCGGTTGGTGCTGAGCCGGGCCTATGCGCCCTGGACCAATACCGAATTGAGCATCGATGCGGAGAACCTGTATCGACAGGGGATCGACCTCATCTACACGCCACCTGGCAAAAACAGCGCCGATGTGCGTATGGCAGTGGATGCAGTTGATCTCACCCAACGCATGCGTAATCTCGGGACAATCATCTTCGTCACCGGCGATGGTGATCTCATTCATCCACTCAATTATCTCCGCCAGGCTGGCGCGCGGGTGGTGGTGCTTGGTGTGGATGCAGCCATGAGCCGAATGCTCAGTTCTGCGGCAGACTCCGTGTTGATCTATGAGCGCGACCTGGATCCATCTGTTCGCTCGCGATCGGTACGTCAGGCTCCGACAGGATCGCAGCAAACACCTCCCAGCCAAAAGAAGACTCCGCAAATTCCTGCTTCGGGATTCGAGCCACTTCGGCAAGTACTGCAGAACCGTGGCGATGGCCACGAGCCAATGCTGTATCAGGAAATCGGCCACTGGCTCGGTATGGATCACAACCTCAAACCACGGGCTGCATTCGGGGTGCCTTTCAGCGTCTATATGGAAAACGCCCAGCAGGCCGGGGTTGTGAACCTCACGACTTCTGGCGGTAACAGCTTCGCGAGCTTGCCTTCCACGGCATCTGATTCGGATTACGATGGTGATGACGATGGCGACGATGATAACAGCGACCATACAACCGGAGCCGTTCGCCTGGAATCGTTGCAGGCGGAAGAGCGTGCGTCGCTTCTGAATGTGCTCCAGAGCCTGGATAGCGATCCGAAGCTCCACTTCTTCACGTTCCGCAAGGTACTGAACAAGCTGTTGCAAACCAGCGCGCTACCACGACTTAATGAATCGCAAATCCGCAGCCTGCTCAATGACCTTGCCAACCGCGAACCTCCGCTGCTCATCCGGGAAATCCGCAAGGGTCGAACTCCACAGGGCCAGCCCTACACGTTCTCGGCATTTACGCTCTCGCCGAACCATGCCCTGTTCATGGTGGATCAACCGGTATCGAACGGAATGGATGACGACGACGAGTTCGTCGTTCCGGAGAATTAGCATTTCCAGGGAATTTCTCGAAAGGGACAGTATGTATTTCATTGTTGTTAAATATCAGGTGAAACCAGAATCGGTTGATTCGTGGCCAGAAATCGTTCGCGAGTTCACAGAGGCCACCCGCGCCGAACCCGGTAACATTTTCTTTGAATGGTCCAGGAGCCTGGAGGCGGAGAACGAGTATGTACTCGTTGAAGCGTTCACCAATGACGGGGCAGCACCGCACGTCAACAGTGACCACTTCGCCAAGGGCCTCGAAGCCATGCGCCCACACCTGCTAAAGACTCCACAGATCATCTCTCGCCAGGTGGATGGCGAAGGATGGGAGCCGATGGGCGAACTGCAGATCGACTAACTGCCCTACCCCAGGGCGTTATGCACCTCGGCGGCAAATCCTTCCGGATTGGATTGGATTATGCTCCACTCCTCGCCGCCGAGGAAATCCACAAACTCATCGAGCGTTTTTGCAATCGCTTTTGCCAACGCCGGGGTAGGCTTTACTTTCGGCTGGAGATGCAACGAGCGAATCGTCAACAAACCCTCCTTGCGGTTCATCGACGGATCCATCAACCCCACCAGCCTGCCACGATGCAAAATCGGCATATTGTAGTAGCCGTAAACCCGCTTTGCCGCCGGAGTATAGATTTCCAGGCGATAGTACATGTCCCACAATTCTTCCATGCGGCCACGATTCCAGATGAGGTTATCGAACGGCGACAGGAATGTGGTCCTGGTGGGCCAGCCGTAGCCTTGTCGCAACTGATCCAGCACCGG
>CAZYDY010000103.1:0-6568 GCA_964646245.1 uncultured Sphaerobacteraceae bacterium | reverse complement strand
AAGGGCATTGGCGCACAGCTGAAGTATGCAGACCGCCGCGGGATCCCGTTCGCCATCATCCCCGGCAGCGAAGAACTTGCCAGCAACCAGGTTTCGCTCAAGAATCTGACATCAGGTGATCAACAGGCAATCGATCGCGCAGAACTGCCTGCAACGCTCAAAGCGCTTTTTGCTAACGGAGGTACACATGTCGACGAGTGAGTATCCGGGACCAGAAGACTGGGACACATACATGTGGGTTGTCGCCCACCCCGATGACCTGGAATTCTCGTCAGCAGGAACCGTAAAAAAGTTGGTGAACGCCGGCAAAAAGTGCATTCTGGTTCAGGTGACCTCGGGCGATCGCGGAACCGGTGACCGCAGCTACACCCGCGAGACCCTCATGGCCACTCGCGAACGCGAACTGAAGGAATCAGTCCGCCGGCTCGGAATGGCTGAACTGGTGCTGCTGCGTGAAGGTGATGGTCATGTAATGCCAGATATCAACCTGCGCGAGAAAATAGTGAAACAGATCCGCATCCACAAACCGGATGTGGTGATCACGCACGATCCATTTCGCCCGTATGCCATGCATCCGGATCATCGCGGAGTTGGCCAGGCGACGCATGATTCTGTATACCCCACTGCCCGCGACCATCTCTACTTCCCCGAGCATTTGGAGGAAGGCATTGAACCGCACAAAACGGCTGAAATCTGGTACTTCGGCTCTGAGGTCCCCGATATCTTCATCGATATTACGGACACCTTCGACGACAAGATAGACGCGCTGAAGGCTCACGATTCGCAAGTCGGCATGCGCCCGGACCTCGCCGATCTCCTGCGCGAGCGATCCGCTGAAATAGCAAAGGACCAACCCTTCGAGTTGGCCGAAGCGTTCAAATCCGTCCGGATGATGCGCTAGTCGGAGGCTGGGCATGGCTCACGACAAACTTCGGCAGCGGGCACTCCATACCGGCAAAACCGCCTATGGCGATGACTGGCAAGTCGATGGGTGGTCCATTGCACCCGGTCGACTGGAGCTGATCGGAAATCACACCGATTACAACGGCGGGCCTGTGCTTGCCGGTGCTATCGATCGTGTGGTGGTCGTGGCTGCCGGACCAATCGACGACGCCCAGGCAATTGGGATTGCTGCATCAGACGTTCAATCCGAACCCGAGCACTGTTACCCAACGGACCTGATTGATTGGCGGGCCACACCTGAGGACCGCGGACCAATTGTGTACATCAAGGGAATCGTTGCCTCGCTGATGGCACGCGGAATTCCGGTTCGATCCGGTGTCGGCCTTGCTGTATCCGGAGATATTCCTCCCGGCTTCGGCATGAGCTCGAGCGCTGCGCTCTGCCTGGCCGGCATCCTGGCGCTTACCGCTGACGAAATCGAACCATATGAAATGGTGGCCATTGCCCGGGAAGCCGAGCACCGCGCCGGCGCCATGGTTGGCGCAATGGACCAGAGCGCATCGCTGGCCGGAGGCGTGATCCGCTTCGACGGTCGAGATAACTCTTTTGTGCAGATCGAGCCAGACCTTGGGGAGTACGTGTTCGCTGTTGCCGACTCAGGCGTGAAGCGCTCTCTTCGAACCTCTGCCTATGGCACGCGCGTCCAGGAGACGCAGGAAGCGGTGACAAGGCTAAACAGTGCCTATGGGTATGACCTTCCCCACCTGGCGGCGTTGGTGCCCCACTGGGAGGACATCCAGCAGACTATTGGGAACCACCTCCCCGATCACCTGATTGCCCGGGCGCGTCACATCGTCACCGAGACCCTTCGGGTCGATGCCGCTGAAGATGCAGTCCGCAACAGGGATTGGATTCGATTCGGTCAATTGATGGACGAGTCGGGCGCCAGCTCCGCCGCTGACTACGACATCAGCCATCCTGTCGTAGAAGAACTGGTGGCTCACATTCGCGCCCGGGATGGCGTGCTGGGAGCACGCATGATGGGCGGCGGGAACGGTGGCCCAGCTTTGGTGCTTCTGCACCGGAATGCGGTCGGATCAGTGCGGGAATCACTCACATCGTTCTATGAGAAACATCCGGTTCCCGATCCGGAGCGCGCCTTCTACGCCTGCAGCTTTGGGCCTGGCGCGCACCGTGAGTCCATCTAGTATCCGGCTGTTTGATCCACGATATTGAGAAGCTGCTCACCCGCCTGGTACCGCCGCAGTTGTTCTGCAGTGAGGTCCACCATGCGCTTGTGAGATTGTGGAGAGTCACCGGCTGTATGGCTGGTGATGATGACGTTCCGCATATCCCACAGAGGGCTGTCGGCATCGAGTGGCTCTGGTGTTGTTACATCCAAGCCGGCGGCCGCCACGTGACCATTCTGTAGCGCCTCGATCAATGCATCCTGATCGACAGTGCCACCACGTCCAACGTTGTAGAAGCGGACCCCAGGCTTCATTTTGGAGATCATTTCCCGGCTGACGATTCCATCAGTAGTCGGCGTCATCGGCAGGCAGTTGATGATACTGTCGGCTTCTGCCAGCTCCTGCTCGAGCTCATCGAATGAAACGCACCGCTGGAAACCGGGCACGTCACGGCCCGATCGCGACGCTCCTACCATTTCACAATCAAACGCGGTCAGGCGCCGCGCGACTTCCTGACCGATCTTGCCAGTGCCAAGGCAAAGGACTCGTTGTCCACCCAGCTCGTGGATGCCCTTCTCACCTTCGTCCCAGTTGCGCCATTTCTTCTCGCGCTGGTCGCGGTAAAACTTGGGAAGGTCTCGTGCGAACGCGAGCATCATCGCAATCACATGCTCGGCGATATTCGCGGAGTTCGTGCCCTTGCCGTTGGTGATCACGATGTCCCGCTCGGCGTAAATCGAATTCATAAGCCCTTCAACACCAACCCACGGACGATGATGCCAAACAAGCTCCCGAGCCCCTTTGAGTTGCTCTTCGCTGACGCCATCACCGATCAGAACCTGGGCATCAACGATCTCCTGATCGATTTCACTTCTGTCTTCAATCGCCACCAGCTTGGCTTCTGGTGCTGCCTCCCGAATGGCACTTTTCATGGCATCGGTCAATACGCTGAGCAGCACGATCTTCTCAATCTTCGGTCGATCCACAAACAAACTCCTCATACTCACAAAAAGAGGCGGGTGCTTTTTGGCACCCACCTCTTCAGTGTAAACGCGATGTTCAATCTAGCGATACTAGAACTGGGCGTCGAACAGGGCCCAGCGCAGGAAGTACAGCATGAACAGGATAGCGATGCCGTACAGGGCCGGGTGAATCTGTCGACCCTTGCCGCGCGCCAGCTTAATCAGCACGTAGCTCACGAACCCTGCACCAATACCGTAAGTGATGTTCATGGTGAACGGCATCACAAGCATCGTCAGTGCAACAGGGAACGAATCTTCCATGTTGCTCCAGTCGATGCCCTTCTTGTTGCCTTCACGATCCGTACCCTCTTCATGCGCAAGGGCGCTCATCATGAGCAGACCGACGACGATCAGCGCCGGAGCGGTAGCAACGGCTGGAACTGCACCAACAAGCGCCACGAATGGCAACGCAAGCAGGAACAAAATGCCGGTGAAGACAACGGTAAGACCGGATCGTCCACCTACGCTCACTCCAGCAGTGGATTCGACGTAGCTGGTAGCAGAGCTGGCACTGAAGAGACCACCAGCAACGGCTGCCAGGGAGTCGATCAACAGTGGCTTGTCAGAATCTGGCAGATCACCATCCTCATCGAGATAGCCCGCCTGAGACCCGACAGCGATGAGCGTACCCATCGTATCGAAGAAGTCGGTCATCATCAGGCTGATCACCACCAACAGGGCGGTGAGAATACCGAGTTCACCCCAGAAGCCGAAACTCACTTCACCAATCAGGCTGAAATCCGGGCCGGAGAACGGCTCACTCGGGAAGACAGCCACATCACCCGGAACCAGATACGCAACCACAGTTGCGATGACCATACCCCAGAAGATTGCAGCCTTCACCCCTCGAGCCATAAGAACCAGAATGGCGAGGAGGCCAATGACGGCAACAAAGATGGGCCAGCTATTCAGCGGCGCCAGATCAAGCCGACCCATAGTGCTGGCCTCGGAGCCATCAAATACCCCCGAGTGGAACATGATGACACCGGCGTTCTGCAGACCCAGGAAGAGAATGAAGAGACCAATACCAACACCGATGGCCTTCTTGAGGATGGTTGGCACCACCTCAAGCACATAACGACGGATGCCTGTGATCACCAGGATAGTGATGATGATGCCTTGCGCTACCACGACACCCATGGCTTCCGGGAAGCTCAGGCCCATGGCGCCCACCAGCGTATACGCCACGATGGCGTTGATGCCGAGCCCTGGCGCGATAGCAATCGCCCGGTTGGTGTACACGCCCATCGCAATGGACATGAGACCAGCGACCAAACAGGTAACCGTAGCAACCTGCTTAATATCCAACCCGTCTCCGCCCATATTGAGCGTCGCCGGGTTCACGAAAATGATATAGGCCATGACCATAAACGTGGTCAGGCCCGCGATAAACTCCGTCTGAATATTTGTTCCGAGTTTGGATAGCTTGAATTGTTTTTCAAGGAATCCCCCAGATGCTGCAGCCGACATCCCTACTCCCTTATCCCCAAAGACACAATCGTCTCAACCGATGCGCAAGAGGACGCGCATCGGTACCGGAACTAGTTTCCATATAGTTTGGGTTAAATACAACCTGTGACAGTTGTCACAATCGAAATTGGACTAGCCGCCAATCTGGGACATACCGCGAATCGTGCGGATCTGCTCTTCCCAGGCACGGTGTCCCCACGGCTTGCGGAAGACGCCCGACCGAATCAGGTCACCGATTTCTTCGTCAGTGCCACCCTCGCGCATAAGGTCGCGCAGGTTCACTTCGTCACCGTTGAGGAGGCAGAGTCGCAGGTTTCCATCGGCCGTAAGCCGGATACGATTGCAGGTTTCGCAGAATGGTTCGGACATCGGGGAGATGAATCCGATAGTGCCCTTTGAGCCAGGAATCTTCCAGAGTCGGGCCGGATCAGCATCCGGTGCAGGGAGTTCGTCCAGCGGACCAAAGTGCGCCTCAAGCTGCTTGCGCGTCTCGGCGGAGGTAACAAGACCTTCGTCGTAGACCATGCCCACGCCTTCCATCGGCATGATTTCGAGGAACCGTACCTGCCATGGCCGATCGATGGTGAGCTTCGCCATCTCGATCACGTCGGCTTCATTGTGATTCTTCACGACCACGCTGTTGAGCTTGATCGGGCCAAGTCCAACCTCATCGGCCGTCTCGATGCCCTTCCAAACCATATCGAGGCGCCCACCGCGAGTCATGAATCGGAATCGTGTGGGATCGAGCGTGTCGATACTAACGTTGATGCGGTCGAGACCGGCGTCCTTGTACTCCTGTGCCTTACGGCTGAGGAGGAGCGCATTGGTCGTCATGGCGATTTCATTGATGCCAGGGAAGGACTTAAACTCGCGGATCAGGTCCGTGAGATGTGGACGAATCGTCGGCTCGCCGCCAGTGAGTCGCAGCTTTGTAACGCCTTCGCGTGCAAAGATACCTACCAGGCGAATGAGTTCCTCATCGGTCAGCATCTCGTCGCGCGGCTGGAACTCCATTCCAGTGGCCGGCATACAGTACAAACAGCGGAAATTACACCGATCCGTAAGGGAGATTCGCAAATAGTTCATAGATCGCCCGAACTGATCCTTCGGGCCGCTTATTGCTGCTGGATCGGGATGGAATGTAATTGGCTGAACGGTGGACATTTTATCTCTCAATCGTGGCGAACGAGCGCGCTCTTGCTACCTCTCGATACTAGCATGCTCCCATAATCAGGCAACTTCTTCTCCGATCTTGCCCAGCTCTTTAAGGATGTAATCGTAATCCTCGACGCACATTACCGCGAGGACATCGCCTGGCTGCATCTTCTCGACCATCATGAACGTTGCACTCCGCTCATCAGGAGCCTCAAGCAACTCCACTTCGGGGCGATTGATCTTCGCTGCCGCCGTCCGCATTTCAGCAACCATCTCACCAGGCTCGCGTCCGCGGAGGTAGTGAATGGAATCTTTCAGCACCACAACATCGGCCTCTTTCATGGCTCGATGGGCAATAGCGCGCAACGAGTGATTGTCGCGATCCCCGGCCGTGCCGATGACAGCGATGAGCCGCCCACCCTCGTCCACATAATTCCGGGCAAAGTGAAGCAGGTTCGCCAGGCCAGCCTCATTGTGGGCAAAATCAATGATCACGGTTGCATCGTTGAGTTCAAACACATTCAGGCGGCCCTTGCTATTCGCCGCGGTGCTCTTGAAATTCGCAAGCCCTTCTCGAATTTGATCCAACGGAATACCGAGGCCAATAAGAGCAGCGGTGGCCGCGAGCGCATTCTCCACCTGATGAGGAGCCTTGCCCCCAAAGGTCATCGGGATATCGGCAAGCGATGTCACAACCTGGCTCTCACTATCCCGGAACCAAACCACGTCCTGTGCGGCATTGACACTGATAGCCGCCCCTCCCGCGTCTATATGCCGGCGCATGACGTCCGTTTCCGGATTCGGGCTGAACAACACCGGTATTCCGGG
>CAZYDY010000102.1:0-6770 GCA_964646245.1 uncultured Sphaerobacteraceae bacterium | reverse complement strand
TGAGCACAATCGTGGTAGCCCTGAATGCGCAGACGCTGCGTGGGTTTAAGTTCGTGAGGTAGGCGCAGGGATTCGATATTGTCATGTACAATCGAATCCGGGCGTTACTCAACGTCCGTGCGATTCATGTATGAGGACCTTCATGGGAGATACCGACACCTCCAACGGCGATATTTTGGGATAACCCCCTGACCCTGCCATTACCTGGCCGGGCAGCTTCGCCATAAATCTCCTGGTGTCGGGGCCGATGCTCATCGGCGCGTGTCTGAGGTCTTCATGTTTTCTCCATATTCCTGGTTGACCCGTCTCGGGTCATTGTCCACGCCCAAGATGGTGGCGCTTGTTGCGTTCTTTGGGCAACTCTATTTTTTCGTACCTGTGATGACACCCTACCTTCAGGCGAAGGGGCTCAATCTCGCGCAGATTGCCGGTATGCAAACCATTCTGATGGTGAGTATGTTGGCGATGGAAATTCCTACGGGCGTGCTTGCCGACAGGCTCGGTCACAGGCGCAGTTACCAGATCAGCATGGCGATGGCCGCGTTGGGTGAACTGATCACGCTGCTTGCTGATACGTATCCGGAGTTCCTGATTGGCCAGTTTGTGGCCGGTACCGGGTTCGCGTTCGCGAGTGGATCTGTGGATGCACTGGTGTACGAATCGCTCCCCGCAAAGAACCGCACCGTTGGCATGCAGAAGGCGAAAGGCATGATCGGCGCAGCGACGCAGGCAGCAGCACTGGTGGCGTACTCCGTAGGCGGATGGCTGACGCGAGACCTGACCTTTGAAAATATGCGATTTACCCTCAAGCTCGATGTAGTTTTTGTTGGATTTGCAGCGGTACTGGCGCTTCTGCTGCGCGAACCGGTGCGGGAGGTTGTGGCGGAACGGATCCGCAGCCTCGATATCCTCAGGTCTGGCTGGCGGAATGTTCGCAGCAGTCCTGATCTCAAGCGACTGATGCTGCTGGCAATTGCAACCAATGCCTTTGTGCCGCACCTGCTGATCTTTTACCAGGAGTATTTCCTCGTCAGTTCCGTCAGTCCAATCTGGCTCGGACTCGGTTTGGCGCTGGGGTCTGGCGTGGCCTTCTTCACCCAACTTCATGCATGGCGGCTCAGTGGCTGGCTGGGAGACCGGAACGCGATGCTGGTGGCGACGGGTGTTCCGGGAATCCTCTACCTCCTGATGGCGATGGTGACGAATCCGGTGCTGGCGGTGGTGCTGTTCATCGTGCAATGGGGCATGGTGCAAATCGCGATTCCGCTTTTCTCCGGACTGTACAACGAACATATCCAGGAAGGTTCCCGCGCGACGACGCTCAGCCTGGTAAGCGGCGTGGTGACGATTTACATCAGCCTCGGCGGTGTGGTGCTCGGGTGGCTGGCAGGCATCTCGCTCTCGATGATGTTCGCCATCCTGGGTGTGATCATTATTGTTGGATCGTTGCTGGTGCGACCTCTGCCTGCCCAACGCCCGTGATGGGCGATGCTACAGGTAGTGACCGGGGCGATGTTCCCGGGCACAATAGTCTGGTTGAAGATATCCCCTGATGCAGGAGTTAGTGACTATGAGTAGTTCTCCCCGATTCGCGAACAAGCGCGCAATGGTCACCGGAGCAACGCGCGGGTTGGGTCGCACAATGGCCGAATGGCTGGCACGCGATGGCGCAGATGTGTTTATCAGTGGTCGGAAACAGGAAGATATCGATAAGGCGATTGCTGAACTGGAGCAGTTCGGTACGCGTATCACTGGTGCGCCCGCTGATCTCGAAAATGTGCAGGAGATGCACAAGCTCGCAGAGACGGCGCTGGAGATGGCAGGTCCGTTCGATATCCTCGTCAACAACGCCGGTTTCTCGAACCCGACTCCGTTCCTGGAAACAACCGATGCCGACTGGGATGCGGAGATGAGCGTGAATGTGCGCGCACCGTTCGTGATTGCGCAGCATGTTGCGAAGTCGATGATTGAGCACAAGATCAACGGCAGAATCGTAAATATCGGTACTATTGGGGTTTTTGCGCCGCATCACAAGCAAATCATTTACGATATTGCCAAGGCCGGCGTGCAGATGATGACGAAGAACATGGCCTTTGAGCTGGGACAATACGGCATCACCACGAACTGCGTCGCGCCGGGAGCTGTTCCTTACCGGCCAGGCCTCGATGAGGATCTTGGTCCGGTGGGCAAACGCGTTCCTACCGGTCGCTGGGGCGAATCCGAAGATATCGCCAACGCCGTCATGTTCTTCTGCCAGGATGAATCCAGCTGGGTCACGGGACAGACGCTCCTGGTGGACGGCGGTCACCTCACATATCTTCCATAGGAGGATCAATGCAACACGGAATTTTCACGTATCCATGGGATTTGGCCGATCACGGCTACGACGCCGCCCTCGGCGAGATTGCAGGAGCCGGTTTCAGCAACGTCAACCTGGCGATGCAATATCACAATGGCAAGTTCCTGTTGCCGCGCAATCCAAAACGACGCGTCTACTACGCCGAAGATGGCGCTATCAACTATCGACCAGACCTCAGCCGCTACGGAGAGATGAAGCCACGGCTGCATAGCCTGGTAACGGACGATTCCAGCCCGGCCGATGAGGTAAACAACCGCAAGGAGAAGCTGGGGCTCAACCTGGTGGCGTGGACCGTGTGCCTGCACAATCGCTGGCTGGGCGAGCAGTTCCCGGAAGCGGTGCAACATACGGTGTTCGCCGATCCGCTCTACAACTCGCTCAGCCCGGCGCATCCGCTGGCGCGGGAGTACATGATCGCGCACGTGACCGACATGGCCAGTCGATACGATTTGCATGCGATCATGCTGGAATCGCCGGGATACATGGGCTTCGCGCATGGTGAACATCACGAGATCATCGGCACGGAGTTCGATGCCGTGCAGCGCGATATCCTCAATCTTTCGTTCAGCGATTACGAGGTAAAGAAGGCGGGGGAAGATGGCATTCCCGCAGAGCAACTGCGCGGTATCACCGCTGCGGTACTGGATGCCAGCCTGAACCAGGGCGTGAAGCTCGCGAACGAGGATGGCGAACCGACGACAACGGTGAAGTCGCTGATCAACGGCGGATTGCCGCAGTATATGGTGTGGCTGAAACAGCAGGAACTCAGCCTGGCAGAAGAAATCCGGGACGCCGTGAAGGCGGTGAATCCGAACACGGAAATCTGGCACTTCGCCAAGCTCGATGGCAGCCCTGATGCTGCTGCTCAAATCGCGACGGGCGATGTATCACTCGCCGGTTACGCACAATCCGATGAAGATGCCGCCACACGCACAAATGACGCAGCGCAACTCGGACGTCCTGTGCGAGGGGCGATCCGCGCCATCACGCCGGATACCACTGCTCCAGGGCAAATCGCCCCTCGCCTCGCAGCCTGGAAGAAGGCAGGAGTCACGGGCGTGGATGTCTACAACTACGGCCTGATGAACGGAGTCATCTGGAACGACGTGAAGGGGGCTTTCAAATGAGCACCATTGTGCGACCGGTGGAGGAATCCGATCGGGACGCCTGGCATCGCCTGTGGGACGGCTACTGCGAGTTCTACGAGGTAGAGATGCCGAGCGACGTGACCGCGAAGAGCTGGGAGCGCCTGCTGGACGATGCGACGCCGGATTTCTTCGGCCTGGTGGCCGAGCGCGATGGCACGGTTATCGGTATCGCCAATTGCATCCTGCACGGCACCACCTGGGCGATAGCGCAGCGCTGTTACCTGAATGATATCTTCGTGGATCCTGCCGCCCGGGGCAGCGGAGCTGGCAAGGCGATGATTCAGCACATCCGGCATCTTGCGTATGAGAACGGCTGGGACAAAGTCCACTGGCTTACGGCTGAATCAAACGCAACGGCGCGTCGGCTATACGATCAGTTCGCACCAGCCAGCGGATTAATTCAATACGCAGTAGCACCGGAGAAATCATGAACGATCTTCATTTCCGCCCGGCCACGGAGGAGGACCTGCCGGCAATCGTCGCCATGCTCGCGGATGATCACCTGGGAGCCCAGCGCGAATCGCCTGACGATCTCTCGCCCTACCGGGTTGCGTTGGACCACATCACGAACGATCCTCTCCTGATGCAGGTGATATGCGAGCACAACGGGGAAATTGCCGGCACGATGCAGGTATCTATTACACCTGGCCTGTCCCGCAAAGGAATGAGTCGGGCGAATATCGAAGGGGTGCGCGTGAGTTCCGCAGTCCGCGGTGCCGGTATTGGCCAAAAGATGTTTGAGTGGGCAATTGAGTACGCCCGCGAACAGGGCTGTGGCCTGGTTGAGCTCACGACAGACAAATCTCGCGAAGATGCACATCGCTTCTATGATCGCCTGGGATTCGAACCAAGCCACATTGGGTACAAGCTTAAACTGGTGTAGCGCCACCGGTTTCTATATCGCTCGCATACACATCAGGCAAACCTGTCGCGGTGCGAATTGCGGCTGCTGCAGAGTGTATATCGTACTCAACCCGGTGGAACGTCACTTCCGTTTCACCCGGCTCACTGACATCTAACATAGCCCAACAAGTTCTGGGATCACCGTCCTTTGGCTTACCTACACTTCCTGCGTTGATGAAGCGAACCCTATCGATGTCACGCGTCCAGGGTTTATGGGTATGCCCAAACACGAGCACATCACAATTCGCTGAGCGAGCGATGCGCTCCAGTGATGCTTCATTGCGGTCTTCGAACAGGTACTCGTTGATGCGACGAGGGCTGCCGTGCACCACCCTAATGCGGTGACCGTCAACCTCCAGACGGTACTCCGGCAACAATGTCTGGAGCCAGACCTTGTTCGTAGTTGTCACTGCGGCAGCGGTCCAAGCAACAGATTTGTCGCCGTTTGCCTTGTCGGTCTCGTCCTGATAGGCGCATCCACAATCACCTCGATCAAAACCGATCCCGTCATCATAGTTGCCCATGATGACGGGGATATTTCGGTTCCGAATATGATCGATCACCTCGTTCGGATTCGCGCCGTACCCGACGAGATCGCCGAGGCAGATGATGTGATCAGGTTCGTGAGCGTCAATATCTGCCAGCACCACCTCGGTCGCCTGAACATTTCCGTGCAAGTCGCCGAAGAACGCGATTCTGGTCATACCAAGGCCTCTCTGGTGCGAGGAAATTCCAACCGGTCACGCATCCACAGCGCAACGTAGGCCAACGCCACCAGTACGGGCACCTCAATCAATGGACCGATAACCCCGGCCAGTGCCTCTCCAGAAGCGATGCCGAACAGACCGACGGCTACAGCAATTGCGAGTTCGAAATTGTTTCCGGCCGCAGTGAACGCGATGGCGGTGGTCTCTTCGTAGGCAAATCCCTGTGCACGAGCGTAGAAGAAGGCGATGAAGAACATCAGTACAAAATAGATCAACAGTGGTATGGCGATTCGCACGATGGCGAATGGTTGCTCGACGATGCGCTCACCCTGCATGGCGAACATCAGCACGATTGTGTAGAGCAATCCGAGCAAAGCCGTAGGGCCGATTCGCGGCAGGAACTCGTTCTCGTACCACGCCTCACTCTTGCGCCGAGTCAGCCAAACGCGAGTCAACGCTCCGGCAACCAGCGGGATACCGAGGAAGATGGCGACATTACGGGCAATCATGCCCATGCTGACATCGAATCCGGTTTGGTCGAGACCGAGCCATTCAGGCACTTGCACCAGGTAGAACCACCCGAGAATCGAATACATCACAATCTGGAAGACGGAGTTAATCGCTACCAATATGGCGGCGACTTCGCCATCGCCACAGGCGAGCATGTTCCAGATCAGCACCATGGCGATACATCGGGCGAGACCGATCAGGATCAGGCCAGTGCGGAAAGCAGGTTCGTCCGGCAGGAATGACCACGCCAGAATGAACATCAATAGTGGCCCAATCACCCAGTTCAACACCGTTGTGGTGCCTAACAACTTACCGTTGGAGAGCATGGACGCTGCCCGGCCATACTTCACCTTGGCCAGCACCGGATACATCATCCAGAGCAGTCCGATAGCGATGGGCAGCGATACGCCAGCGATTTTCACCTTATCCAGCGCGACACCCAGATTCGGGAAGACTTTACCCAGCAGGATTCCCAACGCCATCGCGGCAACGATCCACACGGGAAGAAATCGATCAACAACACTCAACCTTGCGTTCGGATTACCTTGTGACATGTCTACTCCGGCTTGCGGGCGCGTACGAAGGCGCTCAGCAGCTGTCCGCCGCTCTTCTCATACCGGTCCCAGGCCGAGCCGTCCCACGCTACAGGCACCGCATCGCCGCCAGCGCAGCATGCCTGCTCACCATTACTGGCAGAGCTGGCAAGTTCGCGAGGATCGTAGAGCCGCGTCTCCTGAATCTCGATGTCTTCAAATCCGGCCTCGGCGAGCAGCGAACGGAATTCGTTCTCTTCCAGCGCTCCCGCAATACAGCCGACCCAGGCTTCCATATCCTGGCGAAGATCCTCCGGCAGTTGGCCGCGGGAGACAACATCGCTGACTGCGAATCGTCCACCGGGTTTGAGGAGCCGGAAGGCCTCTTGTAACACTACCGACTTCTCGACTGCGAGGTTGATCACGCAGTTTGAAATGATCACGTCCACAGAGGCATCTCCAAGTGGAACATTCTCGATGCTTCCCTTGAGGAACGTGACGTTTTGGGCCCCTGCCTGTGCCTTGTTCTTCTCGGCTACGGCAAGCATCTCGTCGGTCATATCCACGCCGTAGGCGTGTCCGGTTGGACCGACCCGGCGGGCGCTGAGCA
>CAZYDY010000101.1:0-6820 GCA_964646245.1 uncultured Sphaerobacteraceae bacterium | reverse complement strand
TCGAACCAGACTTCCGTAACCATCGGGATACTGATGCTGAAGAAGTCAGCAGCCGGAACCTCTACGTCAAAGCTCCATGCACACGTATCGCCGCCGTCCTGGCCTTCAAGTGAAGCAATATCTACAACGGTGCCAGAAGCATCGCGCACAATCACCTGGGTGCCGGGAGCCAATTGGCGCCATTCGCCAAGCCCGACACAGCCCTCTTCAGAGAACATAAAGTCCTGCTGAACACGTCCATCAAGCGTAAGCGTGCCGGATATGTCCGTCATCGCAACCGCGGTCGCTTCAGGTTCAGCGCTGACCGGAGATGCCTGCTCCTCGGCAACCCCAACAGGAGCAACACCACCGGGTTCAGGCGTCGCTTCCGGAGTTGCACCAACCGATTCGTCGCTGACCGGCACGATGTCTGCATCGGCAGTTGCGACCGCCGAAACCGGACTCGCAGCCGGGCTGGCTGCAGGAGTGGCGTCATCCGCCTCTTCGGTTGCAACCTCGGTTGGTTCGATCTCACTTGCCACTTCGGTCGTCGGGGCAACCGTCGGCTCCGGATCCTCATCTTCAGAACCACAGGCAGCCAACAGCCCGCCCATCAGTACTAATGCGGCAATAGCAAAAAGTCGTCGGATATGCATGACTTCCCTCCGGGTGGGTATTTCATCAGGCTTTGTGGCCTAACTATACGCGCTCGTGGTGTCAAGATGTTCGAATTTCTGGCAATATTGACTATGAAGGATCCAATCGGGGCCCAACAGGATAGCGCCATGTTAGCTGAATCTCACGACCCAGCCGTAAATGAGAAGGATCCGTCGACCGAATCCGGCGATTCAACCGCGTTTTACATGTGGCTGCTCATCACCGTAAGTGCCGGCATCATCATGGCGCAGGATACCTGGGTAAGCCTGCAGCAGCCGCGCCTGAGCACGGTGGATGCAACGGCCGCTTTCACCAAGGTAATGGTGATTCACGCGATTTGGTTGATCTTCACCATCGGGTTCATGGTTTTCACATGGTGGAAAAGACCAACCAGCGCCTGGAAGGTCCACCTTGTTGTTGGCGCCATAACAGTGGTTTGGACGGTCGGCGTATTGGCATGGTCGTTCACCGATGTTGAGCCGCTGCACGTCAGTACCTGGCACTGCGAATCCGTGCCCACCGCCGACATAGTCACCGAGGAGTTTCTTGATTCCTGCTCCCAAACCGACCTGGGACTCAGCATTCGACTGGGAGGAGATATCTTCCTGTGGAGTGCAGACGATGAGGATTACTGGCGCTGGATTGTTCCCGGTGAGGGGCTGTCCACACTTCAGACGAGGTGGCCATCACAGGTGAACGCCGTGTACCTTGCTACCAACGGCCCTGGTGCCACGCTTACGGCCGGAGCAGTAGATTCCGTGCCGGGTGGAAACTGGAGCGCACGCTTTGATCCGGCAGAATCACGTGACCTGCGCATCTACTTCGTTGTGTCAGGTCCCACAACTCCAGTCCAAAGTGGCACACCAGAGCCCTTCAGTTCTCATCCGTTTGACTCAAGGCAGCTCTACTATGAACGATCCAAATTCTCCGAATGATGACGATCTCTTCAATCCCCGCGAGCCCGGTAAGGCGCGCACCATTTACACCATTGTGGCTGTGACCGTCGTTATCGCGCTTATCTTTGCCATTGCGGGGAATATGGTGTGGGATCAACTTTTCTAACTCTTTCCACCGGGTGAAACCAGGTGTTCATCGTTGGCCACGCGGTGAGCCAGCCACGAGCGCGGTGCTACTATTTGCTCCGGCGAGATGTCGCCCGGATGGAGCACTATGACCAAGCACAAACAATCCACACCTTCACCCCTGCCGCTGGCGGCTGCGATTCTGACCGTCATCCTGGTGATCGGTGCCATCACGATCATCGTCCTGGATCAACGTGAAATCGCCCGTGGCCGAACGATCGAAGAGGCCGCGCAAACACCACTCACGCTTCCGCTTGTCTGCGGTGGATTACTGCTCATTGCCATCGGCTGGTTGTATTGGCTGGCTAAACATCACGGCTTACGCCACATCGTAACCATGGTCGTCACCGGCATCGCCGCTATCTTGCTGGTGGCCACACCCCTCTTCGCCTGGCAAGCATTCACTAGCGAACGCGACCTCACCGTGATTTCGATGACCTGCGATGCCGAATCACTCCGCAATACGGGGCGCCCTGTGCTGGCAGATTGCGAGCAAAACGCAGTTGATACGATCGTGCTGCTGGAAGGCGTGCAGAGCAACGACCAGTGGGTACCCGACAAGGCGACCGGCAACCTGACGCGCGAGTTCGACAGTCTTCCCGGAGGCGACTGGGAAACCATGCTGACCGTAGACGGCCCACCAGACACCGTCGCGATTACAGCCGTCGGCCAGCGTGATGATGACCCGGTCCGACTGGGATCATTTCGGCCATACATGGATGCGGAATCCGAACGCCTGCGCTGGAGCGCATTGGTACCGATCGACGCAGATATCTCCACCGTGCAAATACTGTTTTATCTCTCAGCCAATCCGGCAGTGGAGAGCGCCACAATTCGCTTCAATGTGCAGGAATGTCGGGGACAAACCTTGCGGAGCTTCGATGCATCCGGGTGCGCACCAATGGAAGTATCCGCACCGCTGGTAGTCGAGAAATCACCGGAAGGTACTCGCACCTGGCGACATCCCCACGTCACGAGAGACGGCTCCACGATGGTGATCACCAACCTGGAAGCCCGCACATATGAACTCCAGCCGGATTACTCCAGCATCGAGACCTATACCCAAAGCACAGACGTGCTGATCATTCCGTCTGCAATGCCACAAACAGCAGAAAACAGCCTGACCGAACCCGGTGCCAGTTCGTTCGAGGTCACCGTAGAAGACAATTCCGGCGAGTTGATCTATACGATCTACGTCTTCCCCGCTGGTCCGACATTCGCAGGCGAATCTGCCGCTGATTTGTAAACCCGCCTCGGAGCAATTCTGTGCGACCATAGCAAGGGCGCACTTTTCGCCATGTACATATCACTATCGGAGCCCTCGTGTTCTTACGTAATCTCACGCAAAACCAGAAATGGATCGTGGCAACGGTCTACGTCTCTGGCATGATCCTCAACGCGCTCGATTCAACAATCGTTAATGTCACCCTGGCAACACTTGGTCGCGAATTCGGTGTGGAAGCAAGCGAAATCGAGATGGTGTCGGTTGCCTATCTTGTAAGCCTTGCCGTGATTATGCCGGCCAGCGGCTGGCTTTCCGACCGGTTCGGTCCCAAGAAGGTCCTGCTCACTGCGCTCGGTATTTATGCCAGCACCAACGCGCTCGCCGGTATGGCGCAATCGCTCGATCAGCTCGTCTTCGCCCGCATCTTGCAGGGACTCGGAGGCGGCCTCATCGTCCCTGTTGGCATGGCGCTGCTCTTCCGCACATTCCCTCCCAGCGAGCGTATCTCCGTGGGACGCGTGCTCATGTTCGCAACCATCCTCGGGCCGGCACTGGGACCAGTGCTCGGCGGCGTGATCCTGGAAGTCTCTTCGTGGCCGTGGACCTTCTATGCCAAGGTTCCGGTCGCCACTGCTGCCCTGCTGTATGGATGGATATATCTGGTAGATGAACCCACTGGCAGCGAAGCCGGCAAGCTCGACTGGATCGGGTTTCTCCTTGGAGGTCTCGGGCTGGGCAGCACAATGTACGCCCTGCTGGAAGCACCAGATCTCGGCTGGACTCACCCAGGAATTCTGGTTCCGGGTATCCTCGGCATCTCAAGCCTGGTTGTCTTCGTGTGGCACGAACTCCGCACACCAGAACCAATGGTCGATCTCCGCCTCATCGGCAACCGCCTCTTCGCCGCCGTCATGCGCGTGTCATTCTTCGCCACGGCCGGGTTCCTCGGCACCCTCTTCCTGATTCCGTTGTTCCTGCAGGATGTCCGTGGAGAATCAGCACTGGTAGCCGGCCTCGTCACCATGCCGGAAGCAATCGGCGTCGTGATCAGCACGCAAATTGTGGCCCGCATATATCCCCGTATCGGTCCAAGCCGCCTTATGAGTGGCAGCCTCGTTGTGGTTGCCATTGCGATCTTCGGGCTGAGCAGGGTCAACATGGAAACACCGCTCTGGTTGGTGGCCACGTGGTCATTCATCATTGGTGTGGCCATGGCAGGCATCTTCCTGCCGAACCAGGCCGCGAGTATGGCCACAATCCCGAAGAACAAACTGAGCGGGGCCAGCATGCTGTACAGCGTGCAGCGCCAAATGGCCGGCGCCATTGGGGTGGCGGTGATCAGTATCGTCCTGTCGATCATCGGTATTTACAAAACTGGCCCAGGCGGAGGAGATGAAACGAACCTCTTCGCGTGGCAAACTGCATTTGTGGTGGCAGCCCTGCTCGCGTTAATTGGGGCCTTCTTCGGACGCCTTGTTCCGGATGAAGACGCCGCCGAAACGATGCAACGCACAAGGAGTACCTGATGTGCCGCAATATCCGCCCACTCTTCAACTACGATCCACCATCAACAAACGATGATGTTCGCGCCGCTGCGCTGCAATATGTGCGCAAGGTGAGTGGCAGCACCAAACCGAGCCAGGCGAACGAAGACGCCTTTAACCGTGCCGTCGACGAAGTGGCCGCAGCCACCGCCCGCCTCCTGGATTCGCTGGTAACAAACGCGCCCCCGCGTGACCGCGACGCCGAGATCGCGAAGAAGCGAGAGCAGAACCTGCAGCGGTTCGGCTAGCAACACCTCACAGATGTAGCACCGCATTTTACATGCGGTGAACACCCAACCCGCATATGAAATGCGAGTCTACCGCCCCTGCGTGTGGGCCTTTCGCCATACCCACCACGTGATCGCCAACAACACACCCCCAGCCATCCAGATCGGTTCCCACAGCCCCACATACCAGGGCAATGCGTCTTCACCCACCGACGACGGTGTCTCGATAAATCCGAGCAAGGCGACAGTGGCGATGCTCCAGTTCAGGAAGCCATATAGAAAAATCCCGATGGCTGGTGCAACCAGTGCGATAGAGAGCAGGAAGCGCGGAATCCGCTGCGCCAACGGCAGGATAGTGACAATCGCTATCGCGCCAAGCGCGAGCTTGCCAATTCCGCCGGCCGTATTGGCGATCATCAGCTGCTGATCGTTCTCGGCGATACCATCCTGCAAGGATTGTCCCAGTCGATCAGTGAGCCAGCGTCCACCAAAGGTCCAGTAGAGATTCAATCCGCCGAACAGAATCGCCCAGACAGCCGTGGAAATCGCCGGCCAGGTGGGTTGGGATCGGTGCATTCGTAACTATCCTCGTATCGTAGGCCCGCGGTTGATCCGCGGGCTGCCTGGGGATAAACCCCAAGCCTACAATCAGAGCCCAGGTTACTTCTCCAACCAGCCGATCCACTCCGGGTTGATATCCATCTCTTCCGCCCGCTCACGGAAAGCAACCATCAACGATTCAGCCGCAGCATCATAGGCGTCTTTGTCAGCCCAGCTCTGGCGCGGATCGAGCACACCCTCGTTCACACCGTCCGCCGCCACAGGCACCTCCAGTTGGAAGATGGGATGCGTTGCTGTCTCAGCGTCAGTCAGGCTATCGCTCTGGATCGCGGTAATAATGGCGCGCGTATCCTCGATGCTAATCCGCTTGCCGGTATTGAAATCGCCACCGCCCCAACCGGTATTTACCAGCCACAGGCTCGGCTCGTGCTCATCAATCCTCCGGCCAAGCAGTTCGGCATAGCGCTCTGGCGGCAGTGGCAGGAATGGTGAGCCGAAGCACGGACTAAACGTCCGCTCGGGCTCGGTAATACCGCGCTCGGTACCAGCAACCTTACTGGTGAATCCCAGCAGGTAGAGGCTCAGCGCCTGCTCGCGGGTGAGCTTGCTTACAGGCGGCAAAACACCACTGGCGTCCGCCGAAAGGAAGACAATGCGCTTCGCATGGCCACCCATGCCCCTGTTGTCGACATTCGGTACCTGCTCAACTCCAAACGCGGATCGGGTATTTTCAGTGAGGCTGTCGTCATCGAAATCCGGAACTTTCGTCCCGGGATCCAGTGGAACATTCTCCAACACGGTGTTCTTCATGTTGGTGGCTTTCCAGATGGTGGGCTCATCTTCCGCGGAGAGGTTGATCGTTTTGGCGTAACAGCCCCCCTCGAAATTGAAAACGCCGTTATCGCTCCAGCCGTGCTCATCGTCACCGATCAGCCTCGCATCCGGATCGTTACTCAACGTTGTTTTCCCGGTACCAGAAAGACCAAAAAAGAGCGTTGTTTCAGCCTTGTTACTCGTGTAGTTGGCCGAGCAGTGCATGGTGGCAACATCACGATTTGGCAGCAGGTACTGCATCATCGTGAACACACCCTTCTTCAACTCACCGGAATAGAGCGTGCCGGCGATGACGATCTCCTGCTCCGTGGGATGCATCATGATCGCGGTGGATGTCCGGCATCCATGTCTGGCAGGATCGGCCTCATACCCGGGCGCGTGCCAAATCGTAATCGGCTTGCTGCCAAGATCACGCTTGCCGGTGATAAAGAGATGGCGGCAGAAAAGGGCAGCGTAGGCACTTTCCGTAGAGAGGTTCACCGGGTACGCGAAATCAGGATCGGCACCGATGCTGAGCTTCTGGGTAAAGAGTTCATCCTTGCCATCGAGATAGCCGATCACATCGGCCTTGAAGAGCTCGTACTGCTCCGGATCAATCGGCTGGTTTACCGCTCCCCACCAAATCGCACCTTCGCTCCCTGGCTCCCGCACCAGAAACTTGTCCTGCGGCGATCGACCCGTAAACTTCCCGGTGCGAACAGCCAGTGCGCC
>CAZYDY010000100.1:0-6845 GCA_964646245.1 uncultured Sphaerobacteraceae bacterium | reverse complement strand
CCGGGTATGCAGGAGATGCTCTACCCCACCAGTTACCTGAAGTCACGGGGCCTCGGGAAATCCTGCGCGTTGATTACAGATGGTCGATTCTCGGGTGGTACATCTGGTCTCTCGATCGGACATGCTTCTCCTGAGGCTGCGCAGGGCGGTGCTATCGGCCTGATTCGTAACGGCGACCTGATAGAAATCGATATCCCGAATCGCACAATTAACCTGGCGATTTCGGACGAAGAACTTGAAACTCGACGAGCGGAACAGGACGCGCTGGGATGGAAACCGGCGCAACCTCGCAAGCGCAATGTGACCCAGGCACTGCGGGCGTATGCGGCGTTTGCATCTTCTGCGGACAAGGGTGCTGTGCGCATTCTTCCAGGCGATTAGGTACCGAATAAACTGCCGGAGATTTACGTCGACGAAGCGGATTTGATCTGCTAAACTACTCCGGCAACTGGGGAGGTGGCCGAGCGGTTGAAGGCGCTCGCCTGCTAAGCGAGTATGCAGTGTTAAGCTGTATCGAGGGTTCGAATCCCTCCCTCTCCGCCAAAGTTGCCGAGCCATATGTCCGTGAGTTTGCAACTCATTAGCGAAGCGGACTATACTGTGGCTCGCACATGCATGTGCCCGTAGCTCAGGGGATAGAGCGTCTGGTTGCGGACCAGAAGGTCGCAGGTTCGATTCCTGCCGGGCACACCACTTGGCTGAAAGCCGTCCTTTATGGGACGGCTTTCGTGCTTAACTTGAACGCCAACCGAAGGGATATCGCGGCATGACTGATCAACAGATTATTCGACCAGCACCTTTGCAGCAGGGTGATACGATTCGAGTGATCAGTCCAAGCTGGTTCGGCGGAGAAACGTTTACTCCGCGCGCGATGCGCGGCGTGGCCCTGCTAGAGTCGCTCGGGTTTCGCGTTGAGATCGGTGAGCATGCTTTCGGAAACCGGGGTCATGTCTCAGGCACAGTTGAGGAGCGACTCCACGACCTGCATGATGCTTTCTCCAATCCGCGGGTGAAGATGGTGCTCGCTACGATAGGCGGCACGCATGCGGCAGAATTGTTGCCGCACATCGACTTTGATCTCGTTCGCGCGAACTCGAAGATCTTCATGGGCTTCTCCGATAACACCATTCTGCACACAGCGTTTCGGGTTGAGGCGGGCCTGGCGACGCTATACGGTCCTGGTCTCCTCACCGACTGGGCAGAACACCCCCAGATGCCCCAGGAGGCGCTGGAAGCGGCTCTGCACCTGATGACATCCATCGAGCCCCTCGGGGAGCTTCCACAGCCCACCTGGTGGACAGACGAGTTTCTCGACTGGGAGTCCGGCGAGGATATAAGGCGGCCTCGCAAGCGAAATCCAAACGATGGTTGGAAGTGGATTCGCGAAGAGAATGCGACCGGTCGCACGATCGGTGGTTGCCTGGAAACACTCCAGCACCTGCGGGGCACACGGTGGTGGCCAGACTTCACGGGAACGATTCTTTGCATTGAAACAAGCGAGGAGTGCCCAAGCCCAAAATCATTCGACATCATGTTTGGGGACTACGCCCGCATGGGTGTGCTGGATCAGATCGTCGGATTGCTTATCGCGCGTCCATATGGGTTTGATTCGAGTCAGCATGAGCGCTTCATCCAGTACCTCAGCGAACGCGTGGCCCCCTACTCGTTCCCGGTTGTCGCCAATATGGATTTTGGCCACACCACACCCATGATCACGATGCCGCTTGGAGTTCAAGTGAGCATCGATGGTTCATCAAGGCAGGTCACGGTCGACGAACCATTTGCTGGCACCTAGAGAAATATGACAACTCGCTCCGGTATACTGAGGCTCCCTTGAAAGGAGCGCTCATTATGTTTCGTGCGTCCAGCCTCCGGCAAACCGACAGAGCATTATTCGATCCCGCCATAGGGGCAAGTCGAATCGGGTACCGGGAGATTTCCGGATACATTCCTGCGACGGGTGACCGGGTTTCGTTGACCGCGTGGGCAATCGTCTTTTCGGATGACACCCAGGCCACCGAGCGTTATGAACAGATCGTGGGATTGCTAGGCGACGTGGGCGCCGACGGACTGATTCGTCAATCAATAGACGGTGTTCCCGGTGAACGTTTCGGTAACATGAGTGAACGCAGCGATCTTTTCGGAGATTTCACCACAATATGGGTGACCTCCAATGAAGGATCAGGCGAAGAGCACGGTGCAGTGTTAGTCAGTGTAGGCGGACCGCTTGTCCAGATTCTCGCCACGGATCTCTACGCCGCACAAGGGCAGGCTCGGGCAGTCTATGTGATCGAAGCCGTGGCCCGGAGAATGGTCGCCCGCGAGCGAGATATGCTGCTGCCACCGGAAAGCGACACGATGTCGCGGTTACCGATTCTTGTGGACCTTTACGAGCTGTTTGAGAACGCTTCCATTGGTACCAATCGTTATTCGAGCCGACCTTAAACGTGATTGGTGCCACGGACTATTTGTGACAATACCTTGCCAAACTGGTACAATCTCGCGCGGAGAGGTGTCCGAGTGGTTTAAGGTGCTGCTCTCGAAAAGCAGTGCGGTGTCAAAGCCGCCGCGGGTTCGAATCCCGCCCTCTCCGCCGCAGAAATTTGCGGTATAATTGAGCACGGAGGGGTCGCATAGTCTGGCCTAGTGCGCACGATTGGAAATCGTGTAAGGAGTAAAATCCTTCGAGGGTTCGAATCCCTCTCCCTCCGCCACATGAAAAACCCCGGGCGAAATGCCTGGGGTTTTATCGTTCATTCCGGGATATCCTCGACTTCACGTCGTGTGGGAATGGAGCTCTGGGCGCCGCGCCTCGTCACCGAGATGGCAGCCGCACGGTTTGCGTATGTGAGCGCGTGCTCGAACGAGGAGCCTCGCATCATTTCCGCTGCCCAGGCGCCGCAGAATGTATCGCCTGCACCGGTCGTATCCACGGCGACAACGCGCTCAGAGGGGATGGTGTAATCGCGAGTGTCATCGAAACCTCGCACTCCCTCAGCGCCCAGCGTGATGATCACACGTCGAACTCCAAGTTCGCGCAATCCCATTGCAAGCTGATCCACCGTGTACTCGTTGCCACGAACGCCGAGGATGTCCTCCGCCTCTCCGCGATTGACTACCAGCGTATCCACCAACGGGACGAGCTCTCGAGCATCCTCAGAAAATGGTGCGACATTGAACCAGATCGGCACACCATCCTGCCGGGCTCGCTCGAAGAGCACACGGTTGCACGCCAGTGAAAGCTCATTCGCGACCAACAGCGCCTTTGGTTTTGCCTTTTCATAGGCTTCCAGGCACTCATCCGGCGTCATGTGCTCACGGGCACCCGGAAGATCACAGATCCTGTTCTCTCCTGTGGACTCCACGACGATGATCGCCACTCCGGATGCGACATCAGTTACCGATGTAATGCTGCGGGTATCGATCCCCTCTGCCTTGAGTTCCTCGAGCCGGGCACGACCGAAGTCGTCGGTGCCAACTGCGCTCAACAACGCGACGCTCGCACCAGAACGCGCGGCAGCAACAGCCTGATTGGCTGCCTTGCCACCGCCGTGCTGCTCGAAGTGGCCTCCGGCGACCGTTTCGCCTGCCATCGGTGCACGATCTACAAACGCGATCAGGTCCGTGTTGATCGCTCCGACTACCAACAGCTCAGCCATGCTCTCCCCTACCTTCGTCGTATTAACTTGAACCACTTCCGTTTGATATCGCTCCAGGCTTGCCTCGCGTCGGTCATAACCTGTTCACGAGCGGCTCGCGGCCCGAAAGTCTCGATTTCGTATGCTCGGGTTATCCGTTTCACTGGCGTAGAGATTCCGACCGGTGACGACTCAAACTTTCGCGCGTATTCACGAGGGGTTGTTGTGGGGTTCGACCGAATTCCGAGCCAGGAGCCGACGCGTTGGAGGCGTCGCATGAGACCAGCGGCCGGCGACAGGTCACGAAGCGACCAACTCCAGAGCAACCAGACGCCTCCGGCAATCACTGCGCCAACCATCGCTACAACACCTGTGACAAACGCCCAACGTGGTGGACCGCTCGATTGGTCGGGTTCGACTAAAACTGGAGGCTGTAGGGTCAGGTCCTCGGAGGTTGGCTGGGGTGTAGCTTCAGAGTTGTCTTGAGAGAGATCAGGAGTGGCAACTTCTGCTGTTGGCACCACGGACTCAGTCGGCTGTGCCATTTCCGGCTCTTGTTGCTCTGCACCGAGGCTGGCATCTCCGGTTTCCAGGTCGAACTCGCCCAGTGGCCGATTTGCGGTTGGCTCGAATGGCACCCATCCGTATCCGGGGAAATAGACCTCTACCCACGCGTGTGCATTGTTTTGTCGATAGAGGTATGTGCCGGCATCCTCATCCCGTTCACCGGGGGCATAGCCTACGACAACGCGTGATGGCACGCCGAGTGAACGCAGCATCACAGACATGGCGGCGGCATAGTGCTCGCAGTATCCGTATTTGTGATCGAAGAGTACGTAGTCGACGAGATCCTGGCCAGCCGGAGGTGCATCCACTGACTCGTCGTAGCCAATGTTGTTCCGCAGCCAACGTTCGATCAGCACGGATTGTTGGTACGGATTGGTTTCGGTGCCGATGATGTCCCTTGTGAGTTGAATCGATCGATCCGTGATTGTATCGCCGGTATCCAAATACCGCTCTGTCACCCAGGCCGGATATTCCGTGCCGGCAGCGGCGAGTTGCTCCGGCGAAGCTGCACTGGTGAGACCCGTTGTCTGATAGTCCGGATTGATCATTTCCGACTGCTGGTAGCGAAATACTGCTTCAACATCGTCGAATACGGGCAATCGGCCGGTTACATAGATTACCTCTACAATCCCGTTCTCGTTGGCCATCCAGCGGACCTCAACTCCGCGCCGGGCGAGGTCATTCACTTCTGTATCGATTGCTTCCTGCATGGTTGCGCTGGTTGCCGACGGTCCCCAGGAAGTGGAAGTACCCGTTAATTCAGATTGCAACAGCAGGCTTCCCAGCCGTTGAACATCCGGTGGCAGTTGGTTCAACGTGCTGACGCTGACTGTGAGCGGCAGATCGGTGACAGAGGTCCATCCCATGCGTACGACGGTCTGCATATCTGCTGAGAGGAACGAGTCCACTGTGAGAACTGTACCTACGTCTGGTGTCAGGGGAGAAACATTAACTGTCACAGAATCACGTTCATTCCGTGCGTCGGAAGAGAGCGCGACTTCCCAGCCCGGGTTATAGCGAAGCTCCTGCGCCCGGCGCTCCTGTTCACCTTCTTCGGCAAACTCGCCGGATGCACTGGAGGTCCAACCACGACCTGTGTAGTTATCGTAAGTACGTGCCTTGAGATAGGGAGCCGTTGTTGAGTCAGTTCTAACAAGGACTTCGGGCTCATCCGTCAGTGAAAGCGGCCCACCGATCTGGAAACCATCCGAGAAATCGGTGTAGCTTCCTGCG
The DNA here is from genome assembly GCA_964646245.1 of uncultured Sphaerobacteraceae bacterium. Lineage (GTDB taxonomy): Bacteria > Chloroflexota > Chloroflexia > Thermomicrobiales > UBA6265 > UBA6265. The sequence continues at coordinate 1,407 of CAZYDY010000100.1, read as the reverse complement.
CGTGGAGGTGCTGTATCAGTGCCGAGGATGTCATCGAACCAATACTGAGCCTCGGTACGAGCGGATTCCAACCGCTCAACGGTGCGTTCAATCATCGGTTGCAAGACAGTTTGAGACCATGCTTCCGGCGCAGCCATGATCGTTGAGGACACGACGACAGCGATTGCCAAGCCAGTGACCATGGCTCGGCCCATGAGCGAGTGCGCGACGGGCACATGTCGGCTGGTCCAGCTCGTGCGCCGAGACAGGAACCGCTGCCCCACAATGACGAAGAGGCTGATTCCCACCATTGCCACGATGATCCAACTTACCGGATCATTCGCGAAGTGCTGGCTGGCCATAATCAGGACTACGGGTGCCAGGAGTCCGAAGACGACAAATCCGACACGCAGCAACATCCACATCGCAATCCAGGAGCTCATCCAAATGGTGAGGGAAAGGAGGGTATCTGCAGTAAGTTCGCGGTTTGCTCCAGTGATCTCATCGAAGTAAAGTGCGTTGATTACCGGCTCCGGATAGGCACGAAGTTGCTCCCATGGTGACCCTTCAAGGTGGCCCCCAAACACGGCAGTAACGGCCCAAACTGTTCCCAGTCCGGCAACCATGGAAACGATGATGGCGAAGCCATCGAGCATGCGGCTCCTGGCCAATGTGCCTGAGAACACACCTGCGATGAAGGCGATGAGTGTGAACCGCCAGGCATTATGGCCGTCCCATCCCTGAGAGACTGCAAAGCCGGAAAGCGTCACCAAAAGCAACATCAGTAACGCAACTGACCAATCGAGAAGGCGGTCAGAATCGGAAGATCGAGGTTCGGGCGTAGTGATGGCGCGATCATCTCTCATGGTCATGAACCAATGGTACATCTGGCGAGGTACGGATTGTGGCTGTATGCGTGGGATACCGATGCACATGCACCCTGGCCGAAGCGAGCCTGTGGAGCAGCGGGCTGATATCGTCTTGCCCCTCTCCTCCTGCGTCAACGATGACAGCCGTCACGGGTACAAGTCGCTCTACCAACGATGCACCTGCGGCGACCCAGTCGGAGCGAGGATCCGCGGTAATCACCACCACGCCGCTGTTACGCGTGAACCGCTGATGGTCTGCAGTAAGGGATTCGGTGATCGAGCGCGAGCCAGCGCTTGTGACGACTGCCAGAGTTTCAGAAATCCGAAACCATTGCCGTTCAGAGTTATCCGGCTCGAGACGAATGGGATCTCGCCGATTCAGGATCAGGCCAACCTTCTTTCCCAGTTTCAGTTGTTCGGTTGCCAATGTCGCTCCAATGGAGACGATATATTCCACAGTGGTATTGAGATGGCGATACGCGCCGGGAATGTTCTCGCGATGGTGAAGATCGAACTGACCGTCGTCGTTCAGGTCGAGCAGAATCCACAGATCAGCTGT
>CAZYDY010000099.1:0-6868 GCA_964646245.1 uncultured Sphaerobacteraceae bacterium | reverse complement strand
ACATTCACCTTGACGTCACCCGTCACCGAGTCGAATGAGTAGTTGGATGCGTTATTGAGCACGCCGTCCAGGATGAGGTCACCTGCCACGGTCGCGAAACGTCCGCCCTTCATGGTGACGTTCTCGATGTTTGCGTCACCATTGGCCGTTCGAACAGCCAACCAACCGCTTGCGCCATTGACCCGAACATCGCCGTTGGCGGTGTTGGCCTCAACCGAGCCAGTCACGTCTTCAAGCTTTACATCCCCATTGGCTGTGCTTGCATGCGCGTTACCGCTGATACCGTTGCCATACAGGTCGCCATTGGCGCTATTGATGGTGAGGTTGCCACCGACATTCTCAACTTTCAGGTCGCCATTGGCAGTCTTGAAATCCACATCGGCCTTTACATCCCGCAGTTGGCCATCACCGCTGGCGGTCTTTAGCTTTACCTTCGAACCCTCTGCGAGCTCCCGCGGCATGCGAATGACGATGTCGTAATTCACATCCATACCGAACTTGAAGTCTTTCGTGCTCCACTCGCTGGTCTTGAAGCCTTCTTTCAGTTGGGTCCTGAGCTTGTTCGCCAGGTCGCCAACATGGCTGCCAACCTGCCAGTTCGGCCGCATGGTGATTTCGTTATCTACCTGCTGGAAGAACCAGTGGCTGTGATCAACATCCTCGCCACTTTGGCGAGTGGCGGTGATTTCGACATGGTCGATATCCGTGCCAACAACGTCCAGCTCACCATTGTTATTGGTGACGTTCATCTTCAGCGGCTTGGAGGAATCGACATTGGCCGTGAAGAAGATCGTATCCCCTTCTGTCCGGGAATCCTCTGCCTGGTTGACCTCTGCGGTCTCTCCAGCCGTACCGTTGTTCATTTCGGTGGTAGCTTCTTCGCCCTTGCTGGCCTGGTCATGAATATCGTTGGTTTGGTCGTTGATTTCGTTCGTCATGTTTTCGAGCTCCTTGATTCGTTCGTTGAGGTTGCGGGTGAACTCGTCGTCTGTTGAGAATGTCATGCCTGTAGGTCCTTTCCTGTTATTCGAGCGTGATTTCGATGCGATCAGATCCGTGATTGATATCCAGTAACTTCCCTGTGAATCCCGATTCTGCGATCTTGCGAATATTCGGCACGTCCGCGAGCTTGTCTCCCGCGAACCTGCTGACGACATTGAGTCCCATATCCACCAGTGCAAGCGGCAGGTTCAAATCGATCTCTCGGTCACCGTTCGCATTGGTAATAACGATATGAACGGTCCTGGCTGCTTTTGGCGGAGCGGGCGGTTCCGGAATCGGCTGCGTGCGCTCCAGGCGATCAACCGTTTCCAGAAGCCGTGAGCCTTCATCTGCGGAGATGGTGCCGTCCTGCACCATTTGCAAAATCATGAAGCGCTCGTTCTGCATCACGCCTTCTGGCGGGCTCATGATTGCCTCCCTTCATTGAGAAGGGACAGGCGCTCGGCAGCGGTTTCAGCGGAGATAGCTCCGGTACGGAGCTCTTCCAGAATGTTGCGTCGCTCCTCGCGCTCCTGGCTTGGGCGGAGTCGTCCGCTTTGCCCGGAATATCCGAGCTGGGTAACGACCTCATCCAGGCGGGCCTTGACGGTGGGATAGCTGATGCCGAGATCGACTTCAATATCCTTAATCACGCCCTTGTTCTTAATGAACGATTCCAAAAACGCAAGCGAGGCAGGTGGCAGGCGGTTCATGCTGTGGAGGAAGAAGCTTCCTTCTACTGATGTCCCACATGCGTCGCACTCGAGTCGCGCTACATGCATGAGATCGCCACAGGTTGGGCAGTCGGCTTTGACTGGAAATTTCGTGGCGGGCATTGATTCCTCCTTGAGGGATATCGCCCCGGCTGAATGGGGCGACTCCCGTACATCCGTCGAATCGGTGGGGGTCATACCGCTTCGATGTGACTATCCTAGAGGCCGACGTTGATAATGTCAATACATACATTGAAAATATTTATATGGACATTGATATTTCTTATCTGCAGGTAGACATTGCTGGGGGTTAACCGGTAGACGCAGGACGAAATGCCGCATTTGAGCCCGAAAGGGGCGGGCTTCGGTATAATCCGGATGTGAGATGTGCAGAAGGCATGCTTCATGTGGGAGACGAGAATGAACCAGCAGTATGAAATCGGCGATGTTGTGAAGATCACCATGCCTCGCGGCCGGAACAGACGCGGTGTAGATAGCATCCATATGATGTACACCACCAGCCAGGAAGCAAAATGCGACGGCGCAGTGGGAACCATCATCGACATCAAGCCCGAAGGAACTCACGGAATTCCGCTTTACCTCGTGGATTTCACCAAGAATGAAAACCGCTGGATGCCGCCCTACATTCGCTACTGGTTCCGCGCCGATTTCCTTGTGAAGCAGCCCATTCCGGAAGCAGACGAAAGTGGCGTCAGCGTAACCGCTGTACGCGACACCCACTCGGAAACGCCTCAGTAGGTATACCCAGCGTGTAGGCCCGTGTTTTATGCACGGGTTGCCCGGACTTTAAGTCCGGGCTACAACTCAATAAACCGGGCACCCGGAAGTCTCTCTCGCATCACTGCGATGGCTTCCGGGTTTTGATCTATCAGCACATACTTCCGCCCGAGCTGTTCGGCGACGTCGCCAGTGGTGCCGCTGCCAGCGAAGAAATCGAGCACCCAGTCACCAGGATTGCTACTCGCCTGGAGAATCCGACGCAGCACTCCCACCGGCTTCTGCGTGGCATAGCCGGTTTTCTCCTTACCGGTGGGTGAAACAATGGTGTGCCACCACACATCGGTTGGCAGCTTGCCCCGCGCCACCTTCTCCGGTGTTACCAGTCCCGGTGCCATGTACGGCTCCCGGTCGACTTCCTCCGCATTGAAGACGTAATCACGCGGATTTTTCACGTACACCAAAATGGTGTCGTGCTTGCTGGGCCACTTCTTCTTGGTGCGCGCCCCGAAATCGTACGCCCAGATAATCTCGTTGAGGAAACACTCCCGTCCAAACAGCGAATCCAGCAGCACCTTGGCGTAATGGACCTCGCGGTAATCGAGATGCAGGTAAAGCGTGCCGTTGGCAGTCAGGAGCCGCCAGGCCTCTTCAAGCCGAGGTTCCAAAAACGCCCAGTAATCGGTGAAGGCATCGTTATACCCCAATACCGTGCCCCGAACCTGTTCGTAGGTTTTGCCACCAAAACCAATGCGCGATCCGCTCTCGGATCGTCGCGTGGTCATGGAGCGGCGCTTCTGGCTCTTGCCCGTGTTGAATGGTGGATCAATGTAAATCAGCGGGAAACTGGCATCGGGAATCTGCTGCAGGATCGGCAGGTTATCGCCCTGCACAATCAGGTTCTCGGAATCCGGTGTCCAAATTAGCGAACCCACGTTTGCACCACAATGAAGACGCATAGCAGCAGGACAATGCCGATGCCCACCAGAATGATTGCCATGCAGGATCGCGAGGTAGAGCGGATGTCCTCCGGACGAATAAGACCTTCTACTTCTTGCTGTTCTGTTTGCGGTTGTGGTGTTGGGGAATCGGTCATCGAAGCCTTTACATGAGCGTGAATGCCAGAACGATCAGCATCATTGCAACTATTGTCGCCCAGGTTGGTCCAAGGCATCCGCACCCGGTGCACCCATTCTCGCCCGGATCAGTCGCTTCGATCTCGGCGACCATCTCATCATCGAACGGAAATGGCAGATCGAGGTCACTCACCGCCCTGCTTGTGGCTATGGATTTCACCATCAGCCTTGGCGAGCTCATACACATGATAGATGCGCCAGGCCGCCGTAACGTGGGTGAGGGGAGCCAGCACATACAACGCCCACATCGGCTGTTGAATGATGAGGCAGATTGCCAGCAGGATCACCCGCTCGGGACGAGCCAGGAACCCTACCGACGCATTGTATCCAAGCGCCTCTGCGCGGGCGCGGGCATAGCTGATCATCAGCGCACCGGACGTTGCCACCAGAATCAGGAATGATCCAAGGTGATCGTCACTGGTGGTGTTGAGCCAAACCAACAGGCCAACATAGACAACGATTTCGGAATAGCGATCGATGGTGGAATCGAAAAAACCACCGAATTTGCTGATCGTGTTGGTGGCGCGAGCAATGGAACCATCAACCATATCGAAGGCGCTGGCGAAAAGCAGCAGCACACCCGCGATAATGGGATGACCAAATCCAAGAATGACAGCAACAATGATATTGAGCACAAGCCCGATGAGCGTGGCCATGTTCGGCGTGATGCCGACGCTGGCAAATGCCTTGCCAACCACCAGCATTTTGCCACGTACCCAGGTTCCGATAGCTTCAGATAGCATTCCGGATTCTCCTCCAAAGGCACGCTCGTGCCGACCCATCTGGAAGTTTACCGGATTTCCAATATCCCGGGAGATGGTAGAGATCGCAATAGTAAGAAGAAGCTGCGTGAGGTTGTCCCGTGCGCTTCAGGTGGATTCACCATGTCGCACAGAACCGGGGGAATACCCTTCTATATAAGGTGCCTGCTAATCGAACCGGGTTCGCCAGCGAGCAGATTGTGCTCGCTCGGCCGCGCGTTCGTATTCGTCGAGAACCCCCGCTGCTACCCGGTCCCATGAATACTGCTGGGCATCGATATGCCCCTGGGCACCAAGACGCTGTTGCAATTCGGTATCGGAGAGCACTCGCACCAATCCAAGCGCAAGTGCCATGGGATCCCGTGGTGGAACCAGCAGGCCATTCTCGCCATTGGTCATCACGCTTTCGTATCCGGCAATGGAGGAGGCAACTACCGGCTTGCCGGCGGCCATCGGCTCCACAACGGTGTAACCAAAGCTCTCACCACCGGTACTGGGCACCGCCATCACATCACAACTGGCGTAGTAGCGCGCCTTGTCCTCCGCACTCACGAAGCCCTTGAACTCGATATCGGTGATACCCAGTCGCTCGATGAGTCCCTCATATTTTTCCGGGCGTCCCCCACCCACGACAATCAGCTTTGCGTTGGGGAACTGTTGCTTCACGTACGGAAAGGCCCGAAGCAGGTACTTAAAGCCCTTGCGACTCTCCTCGAACCGACCCACGAACAGAATCCGCTTTACGCCATCATCCGCCCAGGGGAAGCGCTCGACATGCGAGCCATACTCCGCCAGGTCGATACCGTTCGGGATGATGCGGTAGTCGCCTTCAAAATACTTGTTCACAAGTTCGCGGGCGGGCTCGGAAACGGCTATGCGCCCATCCACACGTCCGAGCACAAAGCTCATATACGGCTGGAACGCCCGATACCAGGGCTGCTGCTCGGCATAGGCGTGGAATGTCGCCACATTCACCGCACTGGAGTTGAGGAGCACCATATATGGAAGCACGGGCATGAGCGGCTCGTGACAATGGACCACATCGAACTGCTCACGCTTCATAATTTGTTTGACATCGGCGTAGAGCGTGACATCGAACGTCAGTCGCATTTTGCTGCCGTTGCCCGGAATGGTGATACTGCGGCCGATGCCGTAGTAATCCTCCCCTACTTCCAGGCCACCCTTCGGCCCACGCGGGGCCAGCACCTTTACCTCGTGGCCAAGGCGGCGAAACTCGTCTCGTAGATGTGCAATGTGTTCCGCCACGCCACCGGCTTTATGCAAGCTGTAAGGCGTTACAAGTGCGATCTTCATGGCTGAATGATACCAGCCGTGGCTACGCCGCCTGTACCTGTGCAGGTGTCTTCATCCGCCGACGATTGGCCCATTGCATCCACACCAGTCCGGCCACCGCCAGGCTTCCGCCAAGGAGCTTTCGAACCGTGAAGTCTTCGTCGTACAACAACCAGCTCAACACACCCGCTACCACCGGCACCAGCAAGGCCAACCCGGTTATGGCTACACCACCATTCTTGATTGCCCAACCCCAGGCGATATAGGCGAGGTAAACCGGGAAGATACACATATACAGGAAGGAGAGCCAGGATATTCCACTCACCCCGTCCCAATCCTGCGAGAGCATGGCCGGCGTTCCGATCAGGATCAGCGGAATGGCCCCAAACAACGTTGACCATGCCGAGTACGTCGGCGCCGCATATTCACGAATCAACCGACGGTTCAGTACCTGGTAAAACGCGAAAGAGACCCCTCCACCAAACGCAATTGCATTCCCGAGCCAGGTCATACCTTCACTTCCCGAGAACAGGAAGATAGTGACACCAATAACTGCCAGCAATGCCCCAAACCAGATGGCAGGAGGCTGCTTCTCACCCATCGCAGTCACGATGAGCAGCGACACCAGCGGCGTGCTGGAGGCGATCATCAACGCCCCGGCAAACGGAGATGTGTGCTCCAGGCCCAACATGAATCCCAGCTGATACCCGGTATATCCCAGGAGTCCGGTGAGGATGTACAACGGGATATCGGCCCGCCTGATGCGTAACCTCCCCGGCTCGCCCGCCCGACGTGCGCCACTCCACAACACAAGGAAGGCAATAGCGACGATCGCGATGAATCGCAACCCACCAAACGCCAATGGCGCCATCTCGTTATAAAGCGACTTGGTCAGTGTGAAAGTAGATCCCCAAACCACAATTACCGTGATTGCCGCAGCTTCCGGCATCAACGGAGCAACCGATTGCTCCCCGGATTCTGCTTGTGCGGGCGATGAGGAAATGGCTTCGGTTGCAGACATGGCGTGGAACTTCCTGGATTGCGAGAACGATCAGACTGTTTTCGAATCATAGAGCGACAGCCGGACAGAACAGGTCCGCATTCGTCGCCATCTCCTTCGAATACGCGAGAGCCCCGACCCAGAAATCTGGATCGGGGCTCTCTCATGGAGGCGCCAGTCGGATTCGAACCGACGATCAGGGTTTTGCAAACCCGTGCCTTACCGCTTGGCTATGGCGCCGAGGCA
>CAZYDY010000098.1:0-6932 GCA_964646245.1 uncultured Sphaerobacteraceae bacterium | reverse complement strand
AACGCGACGAAGCGTCCCACCTGCAATGCCGCATAGTTCACGATGCACGAAACCTTCGAGAGGAGGGGTTCAACGCTATGGCAGATTTCGTACGTGTCGATCAAACAACTGTTGCCAGAATGAGCGAGGGCGCCGCGGAGGTGCTCGCCCACTTGTGCGAGGGCGATTGTCAAACTTATGGATCGGTGTTGAGTTGGTGTGAAACCCGGGGCGATTGCGTTCATGTGGTTACATGCCCAAACTGCGGTACCGAATACCACCTGGACGATGTTGATATTGTTGCCCTGGAGCGTTGGACAGACCAGAATGGATCCAGCCTTGTTTGCGGCGTGAAAGACGTCGCCTGAACACTTTCTTGAAAGCTGGCTGCTGGCCCCGCCGGGTTCTTTCCGGGCGGGGCCAGCTTGTGCCTGAAGCTAATCCGCTTCGTTCCAGTTCGCGATGTTCCAATACAAATCGCCGAACGGACTCACCACCACATTCTCCTGGCGGATACGATTATTAATCGCGTACAGGTCGGCGAATACCTGTACCAGCGGTATCTCCACAACGTTTTCAACCACCATATCGTTCAACTTAATGAACTGTGCGGCTACTTCTTCCGGATCCGTTAGTCCGATGAGCTCATCGAAAGCGGCGTCATACTCCGCGTTCACCCACCGTGTCTTGTTCGTACCGGCGTAGCCGTTGCCTCGCTGGGAGACATTCTCGTTATCCGGGCCGGCGTACCAGTACTTCATGTAATTCACCGGGTACGCACTGGTGGCACCATCTGTATAGAGTTGGGTGTCGGTATAGAAGTGGGTAAAGTTCTGCTCGTTGTCGATGTCGCCATCGAAGAAGATCGAGCCGTCTACCTGGCCGATTTCCACCGCGATGCCGATCCGCTCCAGGTTTTCTTTCACCACTGCCTGCGTGCGTTGACGGCGCTGATTGATCGTGGACGTCAACACAATGCTGAGTTCTACACCATCCTTTGCGCGTACATCTCCATCGAGAACCCAGCCAGCATCGTCAAGAAGTTGGCTGGCGCCATCGGGGTCGTAGACGATTTCGGTGTTCGGCGATTCATACGCCGTCAGGCCGACCAGCATGTTGGAGGTGGCCGGTGATCCGTACAATCGCGCGGCGATTTGCTCGCGATCAATCGCCATGTTCATCGCCTGGCGCACAGCATCGTCCGTCAGGAACGGATGCGGTGTGTTCACCTCGCTTCTCTGCCCATCGACCTCGGTGTTTGGATCACTGAAGTTTATCTGGATTTTCTCGACGCCAGTACCAACGGCTCCGGTAACCACACCTTCATCGCCGACGATGGATTCGAGCGTTTCAGGATCGATCATCAGTGTGAACGCCATATCCCACTCGCCTCCCACGGTCACAGCCTGGGCGCTTGTGACAGCTTCGCCGCCACCCCGGAGGACCATGCTGCTGAAGTAGGGTTTGTTCGGCTCGCGGTAGTTCTCATTGGCTTCGTAAACCACTTCTTCGTTCGGCTTGAACTCACGGAGCCTGAACGGGCCGGTGCCGATTGGGTGCATCATGAAATCGATATTGGTTTGGGCGTAGTCCTCTGAACCTTCCCAGAAATGTGCCGGGTAAATAGCACCGATGTTGCTGCCGAAGGGCTGGAACCAGCCGAAAGTTGGTGGATCGAATGTCACAACACATGTGAGATCATCAACAACTTCGATGTCACTGATCAATTCCCAGCTTGCACGGTCGATACTGCCGTTTTCGGGGTCGAGACTCCATTCCCAGGTGAAACGCACATCGTTGGCGGTAAATGGGGTGCCGTCACTCCAGACGACATCTGGCAACAGATTGAACGTAACCGTTGAAAGATCTTCGGAGAGAAGGCCGTTCTCGATAGTTGGTACTTCCTGCACCAGCACTGGTACCAGGGCACCGTCCCCATCGTATTGAAGGAGTGCTTCGGAGATCACCATGCTGGCGGAGATGTCTTTCCCGCCCGTAGCGTTATGAGCGCTAAGGCCACTTGCGGCCTGCACGGCCAACACGCGCAGTTCGCCACCGGCGCCACGCTCCTGGTTGGCGGTACCGGCATCGGGGAAGGGGCTGCTGCCACTCGGCTGCGGAGTTGCGTCCTGCGCCGAAGCGGTGTTCGCGGCGAGCGCCGTGAGCAAGCCGGCGTTGATGCCGAGCGCAGCACCCCGTTGCAGGAACGCGCGTCGATTGATTTCGCCACCCTTGAGCGCGGCGATCAGTGTTCCGAGAGATGTCTGGTGCATCGGCTTCTCCTCTGTATTTGATTCCCCAAGCGGGTTAGTGAATCAATAATACGGGAGTAAGCTTCGTTTCGCGATAGTTTGTACTCCTAGCCTTTAATACCGGTGTGCGAGATTCCTTCAATGAAGTAGCGTTGGAAGAGGAAGAAGATCACGATCATCGGGATGGTGAAGATCACGGATGCTGTGAGCAACATCGCCCAGCTCGTGCCGAGTTCCTGCAGATCCGTTTTGAGGGTTGCAAGTCCCAGGGCGAGCGTATATCGATCCGGATTGTTCAGGTAAATCAGCGGCCCCATGAAATCGTTCCACTTGGCGTTGAACTCGAAGATCGCCACAGCTGCCAACGCCGGTTTCACGAGCGGCATCATGATGTTCCAGTAAATGCTCAGGAAGCTCGCGCCGTCGAGCCGGGCGGCGTCCATCAGGTCTTGCGGAACCGAGAGCATGAATTGCCGAATCATGAAAATGTAGAAGGCCGATCCAAACAGGTTACCGGCCCAGAGTGGCCAAAGCGTGTTCACCAATCCCAATTCGTTCCAGATCAGGAAGGTGGGAATCATGATCACGGAACCGGGCAGCAGGTAGGTGGCGATGACCAGCGCGAAGAACATCGATCGGCCCGGGAATCGCAGGCGAGCGAACGCATACGCAACCAGAGACGACGAGAGCACCACGCTGATTACACCCAATACGCAGACGATGAGCGTGTTCATCATCCAACGCCAAATCGGTACTTGCCGGAACACCTGGCGATAGTTGTCAAGTGACCACTGCTCTGGAAGCAACTGGCCATTGAACACTTCTGCGGGCGGTTTCAGGGACGCCAGCAGCAGCCATGCGAACGGGAAGCAGAACGCCGCCGCGAGCAGGATGAGCAGGAGTAAGAGCAGCGGATGATCGCGCTCTTTCTTCGGCTTCTTCGGTGGCTCGGCTTTCATTCCGTATGCTACCGGTGCTGTCTCAATTTTTGATGCCTGGGCAACAGCCATTACTTCAGCTCACTTTCGTAGTACACCCAGCGATCGGCCAACTTAAATTGGATGAGCGTGATAACGAGAATGATGAGGAAAAGCACCCAGGCGATAGCCGAGGCATAGCCCATCTGGAAGTAGCCGGATCCGAATGCACGTTTGAAGAGATACATCACCACAAAGAGCGCGGAGTTCTCCGGGCCACCATCTGCATCAAACATGACATAGCCCTGCGTAAACACATTCAGGCTGCTAATCACACTTACCGTGACCACGAAGAATGTCACCCCGGAAATAAGGGGCAGGGTAATGTCTTTCGTGCGCTGCCAGGCATTGGAGCCATCCAACATACTGGCTTCATACAGGTCCCGCGGCACGCCCTGGAGGGCGGCGAGAAACATGATCATGGCGGCGCCCATCGTCCAGATTGAGGAAATGACGATTGTTGGCTTCGTCCACATTGGATCTGCGGTCCAGGCGGGAGCTGGCAGATTCATCCAGCGCAACACGGTGTTGACCACGCCGTCGTTCGGATTGAGCAGCCAGATCCACAGGTAGGCGGTAGCTACCGCAGGCGTAACCGCAGGCAGATAGAACGCAGTTCGGAAGATACCCCTCGCCTGGCGAGCCTTGTTCAACAGCATGGCGATGCCGAGTGCAGAGACCACATGCAGTGGTACGTAGAGAACCGCATAGAAAAGCGTGTTTCTCAGCGCCAGCGGGAAAAGTCGGTCGCGCGTGAAGAGTCGCTCGTAGTTATCGAGCCCCACCCATTCGGGTGGATTCAGCACATCGTAATTCGTAAAGCTGAAATACAACGATGCGGCGAATGGTGTGAGTGTGAAAACGAGAAAGCCGATGAGCCACGGACTCAGCGCGATATACCCGGCCATAGCCTCATCGCGCTTCATCGTGCGTCCGCCAGCCAAAGGTCCAGCCATGATTCCCTCCTCACGCACCGGAGACATCAAGACCGGGCCCGAAAACGAGCCCGGTCGATGTTTACCTAGAACATATCGATGGCGTCTTGTGCTGCGGTATTTGCCTGGTCGAGTGCATCCTGTGCCGAGGTGTTGCCACCGAGGGCTGGTTCAATACCATCCTGGCGGAGGATGTCCTCAAGCTGACCGGCGACCGGGGATTTCGAGATCTCGCGGTTGCGGCTGACTTCGGCAATCTGGGAGAAGACGTCCACAGCTTCATCGAACGCTGGTCCGACGGATTCGTACAGTTCATCGAACTGGTAGCTGTCGGCAGTTTTCTTTCCAGTGAAGGATGGGAAGTATGGTCGGCCTTCGGCTTCACGGGCTTCCTTAACCGCGTCAGCGCCGATCTTCCATGTTTCATCGGAGTGCATGTACGCGATGAACTCCCAGGCTGCATCCGGATTCTTGGCGCCGCTGGTGATAAACCAGGCGTTGCCACCGGAGTAGCTGGCGATATCGCCGTCCGGTCCGGAGCCGTTGGCTCTCACCGGCAGGACCTTGAAGTTCAGGTCCGGAGCTACGGTCGCTACCGGGCCGCTGACCATCCACTGTTCATACAGTGTCATGGCAACCTGGCCGCGGGCGAATTGCTCGTCGCCCTGCCAACTGGATGACACAGCGCGGTAATCGGTGAGGCCACCCTGGTTCTCGTAGGTGCGGTACGCCCAATCCAGGGCTTCCACGTTGGCTTCATGGTTAAATGTGGCTTCCATTCCGTCTTCACTCAGGAAGGAGCCACCGTTTCCAACGCCCCAGAGCCAGAAGTTATTTGCCTGGACCTTGTGATCGAATCCCCAGGTTTCGATGATGTCACCATCGCGAACGACCAGTTCGCCCGCAAGTTCTGCCAGGGCTTCCCAATCGGAGGTGTCGAGGTCATCAATGCTTACACCTGCTTGCTCGAGGTGATCGACATTGACGAAGAGCGCACGCACGTCGGATCCGCCGGGGATACCGTAGATCTCGTCCTCGAAGGTTGTTTCCTCCAGCGCCTGTTCGTAGAACACCGAGGTGTCATAGCCGTCGCGCTCGATATATTCGGTGAGCGGCTGCAGTACGCCACGTGCTGCCCACGTAGCGGTTTCGAATCGGGAGAGCCAAATCACATCCGGGAGCGTGTCGGAAGCAGCAGCTGTGAGGAGCTTCTGCTCGTCAAACGATTCCACAATCGTGAGGTCAACATCGGGATACGCTTCCTGGAACGCGAGCACGCGGGCGCGGGCCAGCGGGTTCGTTTCCTGAACGCCAAATCCCCATTCAACGAGTTCGCCAGAAGCAGAACCGGTTTGACGGGCCGAGAGTAGCGTTGGAACTGAGAACACGGTTGATGCCGCTGCACCAGCCAACATCGTTCCGGTGAAACGTCGGCGCGAAACAGTACGAGGGATACCTGTAAACATGTGACATCCTCCTTGTGCAACTGCATGTCCAATGCGGCGCATGCCTGCATTATGGAAATCGCGCAGGGGCAACGTATGCCTCTGTAATGAATGACTCAACTGGTCCCCAAAGCGAACGCATAAAACGTGCCAAGGGAGCAGAGAATCGCCGGTGCTGATGAGCTTATCTTATCACGATTAGGGATGATAGTTATATTCAGAGTTAATAAATGAGAAGCTTCGTGCGATCGCTTTACATCACAAAGTGATAACGCGCGGTTCGTCAGGCATCCAGGTCGATGTCGTTCCAGCTTTCCGGTTCTTCAATCGGTTCCAAATGGGTGAACACCGTGGCTCCCGGTAGTGCCTTGCGAATGTCGGTCTCGAGCTCTTCCGCCAGCTCGTGCCCGCGGGAGACCGACCAGCTTCCCGGCACCAGTACATGCATGGAGATGAAGCTTCGTCGCCCGGCCTGGCGCGTGCGGATGGCGTGTGTCATGACCCCCTGGTCCTCGTGGTACTTGTCGAGCACAGTGTTCATCGCCGTCAAATCTTCGTCGGATATTGCGGCATCGAGCAGACCGCTCACTGAACGTTTGATGAGTTCAATTCCGGTAATGATGATATTTATGCCAACAGCGATGGCGAGCAGTGCGTCCAGGCGGGCCCAGCCGGTGAGCGAGACAATCAGTACTCCGCCGACAACTGCGATGCTGGTCCAGACATCGGTGAAGAGGTGTTTGGCGTCCGATTCCAGTGTGATGCTTCGGTATTCTCGTGCAGCCCGCATCAGGCGCCAGCCCACGGCGCCGTTGATAACTGTGGCGATGGTCGCCAGCACCAGGCCGATGCCGACTGCTTCCAGTGGTTGGGGGTCGATGAGCCGGGGAATGGCGGTGTAGAAAATGCCGCACGCCGCGAGGAAGATGAGGCCGCCCTCGAGCCCGGAGCTGAAGTACTCTGCCTTGCTATGGCCGTAGGCATGCTCTTCGTCTGGTTCGCGTGCGGCGACTGTCAACGCGATTAATGCGACGGTTGCGGCCACGAGGTTCACAACGGATTCGAGTGCGTCCGAGAGGAGCCCGACGGACTCGGTCATTTGCCAGGCGACCATCTTCAACGTAATCGTCACAATCGCCGCAGCTATGGAGAGCCATGCGTACGACGTGAGTGATTCGGTTGGGGATTTCGCGGCCATAGTGCAGCTCCAATAGAGGCTTTTGCCTGGAGCCGCACTGTAGTCCGTTTAGTTCTGGCTAATCAAGGACGTCGATACGCAGTGCCATATCGGCACCGATGTTTACTGTCTCTGGCAGCGTGAGGTGGAGACCGCGCTCATCCTGC
>CAZYDY010000097.1:0-6936 GCA_964646245.1 uncultured Sphaerobacteraceae bacterium | reverse complement strand
GGAATCTACCGACTGCGAGACGGAAACGTGCAGCCCGCCATCGGCGAGCTGGGTGCCGAGCAGATGGGGTTCGCCCCCAATATTCTCTCCATCTATCACGGCAATAATCTGGTGGAATTCCCAAATAGCTATGCGTCGGTTTCCGTGGTACTCACGGAGTTCAATAGCGTTACCGCTGCTGAGGGCTGGTATGAATCATTGCTGAGTGGAAGCCCTCAAAACCAGCTGGTTGATCCGTATTACATCATTGGCGAGGAAGAAACGTGGACCAGCCAAAACGTCCTCGGACTCTACCGGCTGACCGGATCGATTAATGGCGAGAGCTACTCCGGATTTGTGGAGATCCGTCAGCATGGTTCCGTAGTGGCGGCGATTGGATACCGGTCGATCGGCGCTGCATTGCCAGATGCAGCCACTGCCAACAACCTGATGGATCATCAGCTTGGATGTCTCGACACGCAGGATGTTTGCCCGCCGTATGATCTCGTGATCGAAACAGCGACTCCGCAAGCCACACCGATTTTGAGTGACTCCTCGCTCGGGAGCGCCGAGTTCGGCTGGTCATTACCGGAGCTGGACTCTGCATGGATTGTTGATGAGCAGTTCAACGAATCTGGCTACGATCGTATCGGCCTGCGTAACGGCGTCAGTATCTTTGAGTTCGAGAGTGTCATCAACCATCACGGCGAACCGCTCCAATGCGTGCTTGATGAGCTCCATTTACTGGAGGAGTTTGAGGAGCATTCCGTCATTACTGTCTGGGAGGATGCCGACGGTAATACCGATGGTGGCAATTCCTCGAATCAGGCCTGGATCGTTTATCGGGTAGAACCATTGGCAGAAGAGCGCGCCGACCAGGAGTATGTGATCCGAATCGATTGCTTCTCGCTTGTACCGGGCAGTGCCAACCTGGTGATGCGACACATTGCCCCGATTGATTATTGGGAGGACGAGCAACCGAAGGGTCAAATGCTTCGTGAATCCATAACGTTTCCGGAGTCTTCAGAACCGCATGGTAAACTAACAGCATCTGCGCATGACAGGAGGACGACGATGATCAATTTCCACTGGATAGACCAAGCCGCATAACGCACCAGAGTCAGTTCGTCACTCAGTTTTTGGTGCAGCCGATTATTGCACCATCATGCGCAATTCATGATTTGCCAATCGGCGCACCGCCGAAAGGAAAAGACCATACAATTCGATATTGAACTTCACACACAGTCAACCGCCACCGACAGGGAGCGGGCATTGCTTGTTTCTGTAGAAATGCAGACGCAAACCTGGAGTGCCAGCGACTCACTGGAGGAACTCGCCGCCCTGGCTGAAACCGTAGATGTTGAGGTTGTTGGTGCTGTGAGCCAAAAGCTCGCACATCCTCACCCTGGAACATACGTTGGTAAGGGCAAGCTGGAGGAGATCAAGGAACTCCGCGATGAGATCGAGTACACCATGATATTGGTGGACGGCGAGCTTACTCCGGCCCAGCAGCGAAACCTGGAAACAGCCCTTGAGCTTAAAATCCTCGACCGCACTGCGCTGATCCTGGATGTGTTCGCCCGTCGCGCTCAAACCCGGGAAGGTCGACTTCAGGTCGAACTCGCCCAGTTAGAGTATCGATTGCCGCGACTCACCCGTATGTGGACGCACCTTAGCCGACAGGCGGGTGGCGGAGCCGGCGGTGGAGCAGTCGGTCTCCGTGGCCCCGGTGAAACCCAGCTGGAAAGTGACCGCCGTATGGCGGGCCAGCGCATCAGCTTCCTGAAGGATCAGCTGGTGGATGTGCACGAGCATCGCGAACGCTACCGTAAGCAGCGCAAAGAGGCGGCGATTGCGGTGGTCTCACTTGTGGGATACACGAACGCCGGCAAGAGCACATTGCTCAACAAAATCACTGGTTCGGATGTGTTGGCCGAGGACAAGCTCTTCGCCACGCTCGATCCCACCACACGGCGTATCACGCTGCCGAGTGGTCGTGAAGTGCTGCTGACAGACACAGTGGGCTTCATCAACAACCTGCCGACGCAGCTGATTGCTGCCTTCCGTGCAACGCTGGAGGAGATCGAAGAGGCGGCGTTGCTTGTGCACGTCGTTGATCTCACGCATCAAAACGCGCCAGAGCAGGTGATTACGGTGAACGACACCCTCGAGGATCTCGGTGTTGATGATCGTCCGGTGCTGTATGCACTGAACAAAATCGATGCGATGCCAAAAGAGCATCTCGAAAACCTCGACGAGGTAAAGGCCGAGCTCGGGATTGAGGGCGATTCAGTGGCAATTTCCGCTGAAAAGGGCATCAACATCGAAGAACTTCTGATTCACATCGAGGAAACACTCGAGCGTGAGGAGGGGTTCCGCTCGGTTGTCGCCACTATTCCGTACGACAAGTCCGAACTCGTTGAGCGATTCCACACGCAAGGCCATGTGCTGGAACGCGATTTCACGGAGGAGGGGACGGTCATTACCGGCTCGCTTCCGAACCGTGAGATTGGTCGGTTTGAACCGTATCTCAATACAGACGCTCCCACCGAAATTCAGTAGACTTATCCTGATTCCGCACGACTGCGGCCGGCCTGCGGGGATTCTCACAATCCCCGCAGCGTGTGTATAAGGACATGCATGGATCCCCGCACCCCAATTAGCTATAAGGACGCAGGCGTTGACATCGACGCCAAAATGAACGCGATTGATCGCCTGAAGGCGCGTGTTGCCGGCACACTCGGTTCCAGCGCCGGCCCAATTGGGCATTTCGGTGGTACCTGGCGCATGGAGGGTCCGGCCGATCAGATCCTCGTTGCCAGCGCCGATGGCGTTGGTACAAAGCTCCGCCTCGCATTCGTGCTTGGGGGCGAGGCGCACGCCTCAGTTGGCCGTGATATCGTCAACCACTGTGTAAACGACATCCTCGCATTGGGCGCCAGTCCGCTCTTTTTTCTCGATTACTTCGCCACCGGCAAGCTGGATGGCGATATCGTGGAGAACGTGGTCGGCGGTATCGCCGATGCCTGCAAGCTGAATGGCACCGCGTTGCTCGGTGGTGAGACCGCCGAGATGCCAGATATGTACCAGGATGGTGAATACGACCTCGCCGGCTTCATCGTCGGTTCAGTGACCGAGGATCGCATTGTCGATGGCTCAGGCATTGAGGATGGAGACATCCTCATTGGTATTCCGAGCACCGGTCTCCACACCAACGGATATTCGTTGGCGCGAAAGGTCATTGGGCTCTCGGGCGATCACGCCCACGATGCCTCGATTTTGAGTGCGCCGTTGCCGAACTCGAACATGACCATCGGTGACGCGCTGATCGAGAGTCATCGCAGCTACCTGCCTGACGTGATGCCCTTGCTGGAGCGTGGCCTTATCCGCGGTATGGCACACATTACGGGTGGCGGGCTTACAGACAACCTGCCCCGAACGCTTCCGGATCACGCGATTGCTGTACTGGATCCAAATAGTTGGGAGTCTTTGCCGATTTTCGACTACCTCGTGGAACAGGCGAACCTGAGCGACGAAGAACGGTATCGGGTCTTCAACATGGGCGTCGGATTTGTACTGGTCGTCAGGCCAGAGGATGCAATTGCCGTGCTTGGGGAAATCGAGGACTCCGTACCAATCGGCCGCATCATTCCACGTACAACCAGCGATGAGAGCGCCGTGCAGGGGTTATTCCTGTAGCCTATGGCAGCCATTGATATTCGCAATCACCGGATTGATACCAAGATCGTTTACTACGGCCCCGCCCAGAGTGGTAAAACCACGAACCTGATCAATGTGCACAGCCGTTTGCCGAAGGAATCGCGTGGACCGATGCGATCGATCGACACAGTAGATGAGCGCACGCTTTTCTTCGATCTCATGCCGATTCAGGAGATCGAAGTCGGTGGCTGGAGCATTCGGTTCCACCTGTACACCGTACCCGGCCAGGAAGATTACGTGCGCACGCGCCGCGCAATCCTCGGTGGAGCGGATGGAATCGTGTTCGTCGCGGATGCCGATCCCGCCAAGAAGGCGGAGAACGAGCAGAGTATGGCCGAGCTTCACGAGCACCTGGAGCATTACGGCAAGAACTCCTCCTCGATGCCAATTGTGCTGCAGGTGAACAAGACGGACCTGGCGAATGCGCGACCAGTCACAGAAGTGGCTGATCCACTCAATCTCCACGCCTGGCCAGTGGTGCAGGCAATGGCCATTCGCGGCATTGGCGTCAGCGAGACGCTCTCTACAATCGCCAAGGCTGTCGCGCGAACCCTCTAACCATCCCGATTGACATAGTACCGACATACTCATGTGACATTCGCCCGCCACACTGGCAGGGTGATTTAGTGAGTGGATAGAAGGGATACGGAAAATGGGATTGATGAACGACGTTCCACTGTTTCTCGTGGGTAAACTCGGCCTAAATATCCAGGGGGCGATGGTTTTGACCGTTCACGGTCGCAAGAGCGGTCGACCGCGCTCGGTGGTAGTGAACCCGCTGGAGCTTTCCGGGAAAACCTACCTGATGAGTCCGCGTGGTGATACCCAGTGGGTAAAGAACGTGCGCGCAGACAACAGTTTGTCACTGCGTCGTGGCTCGAAGCGAGCCGGTTACCGGGCAACAGAAGTGACGGATCCTGCCGAGAAGTTCGACGTTCTGCGCTCCTATCTCGATCGCTGGAGCTGGCAGGTGAAGAACCTGATGGGTGTAAGCAAGGAGAGCCCGGATGAAGAGCTTCGCGCTATCATAGACAAGCATCCCGTATTTGTTTTGCAGCGAACCTGACCCGGAGCTGATATGACCAGGTCTGTTAACAAAACTCAGCCAACTGCAGTCGATCCAATGGAGTTCATTGCATCTGTTGAACACGATGTGCGCAGGGCAGATGCGTTCCGGCTGGTGGATATCATGCGGGAGGAGACCGGAGAGGAGCCATACATGTATGGCCCCAGTATTGTTGGCTTTGGTACGTATCACTACAAGTACGAATCTGGACGCGAAGGTGATGCTCCGGCCTCGGGATTCAGCCCTCGCAAGGCGCAGATGGTGGTGTATCTCATTGGCGGATATGAGGACGTTTATTCGGACCTGCTCTCGCGGCTTGGACCATATAAAGTTGGCAAGAGTTGCCTGTATATCAAGAAATTGGATGATGTCGATGAGTCCGTCTTGCGCCAGATGATTCGCGATTCACACCAGCGCACGTTGCAAGAGAATACAGGTTGTTGACATTCGGAAACGTTTTATGTATTCTGCGGAAGGTTCGCAATTGCGGACCGCGAGATTCGATGGAGAGGTCGTCAAACGGATGAACACGTTTAGCTACCACATGCAAACGCCACTCAGCGGAAATGCATGGGAGCAGTGTGTCTGTTTACAGGAGGCGACGATCTGACATCGACCGCACAACCGTAAACAGCACGCTGATCCCTGACGAGAACTCGTCGGGGTTTTTTGTGCCTTGCGAGTTTGTGGTCAGCCAGAAAGGGGGAGGAACCTGATAACTGGTGAACTCGAAATCAGTGGGAGTAATCAATGTCGATGAAAACAATCCAGCCGAATGATCATGCGCTGGAACTGACGGATATTGAGAAGAAGTTCAAGAAGAAGCGGGGAGAGTACTCGTACGCCCTTAGAGGTGTTTCGCTCACGGTAAAGCGTGGCGAGGTTGTTGGCATCCTTGGTCCGAATGGATCGGGCAAGAGCACCCTTGTGCGCGTAATCAGTACGCTCACGTTACCGGACGCCGGTGAGGTGAAGGTATTCAACACAGACGCGGTCGCGAAGCCACGGCACGTACAGAGATACCTGAATCGCGTGAGCGTCGAGGCGAGTTTCTTCAAGAAGCTGAGTTCTATGGAGAACCTGCTCTTCGGTGCCAAGCTCTACGGTGTCACAGATGCCGAAAGCCGGCCACGAATCCGCACGATCCTGGAGAGCATCGGGTTCGACATGAAGCGCATCGGCGAGCCGATGGAGCATCTTAGCCGGGGTATGCAGCAGAAGATCGCCCTGGCGAGAGCGCTGTTGACCAGCCCAATGCTGATGTTGCTGGACGAGCCGACCACTGGCCTGGATCCGCGTAGCAAACTCGATGTGCAGAAACTGATCCAGCAAATTAAACAGGATCACGATTCATCCATCCTGCTTTGCACGCACGATATGGCGGAAGCTGAGGAGCTGTGCGATCGCATCGGAATCCTGTTGAATGGTGAGCTCATCGCCATCGGTACGGCGGCCGAACTGAAGGCGAAGTACGGCTCGAACTCCCTGGAGGACGTCTTTATGGCGGCCACCGGTACAAGCCTTGATGAGGCTGAGTTCGATCCTGATGAACTGAACGGTGAGAAAATCGAGGCTCGCGATGATGCGAGCGTTGAAGAAGCAGAGTCCGCACCAATGGAGGTGGGGATCGGAGCAGGGTAGATGGAAATTACCCATGACCACCTGGATAAACCCGGGTGGAAGCGCGAACTGATCGCGATCTGGGGATACGCCCAGCGTAACTACTTCCTCACAAAGCGCTACTTCCTGTGGGAGGTGGTGTGGCTGGTGTACAGCACCATGAACGCCCTTACCATCGGCTTCATAGGCGTTGGCTTCGGTGGTAGCCCGGAGGAAGTGGCTCGAAACACCACGTTCCTGCTTATCGGTACGCTCCTCTGGAGCTACCTCAGTATGATCTTCGATCTGCTGAGTGAGACGGTGAGTTGGGAGCGCTGGGAGGGCACGATCGAGTACACCTTCATGGCGCCAGCAAGCCGCGGCACCCAGTTGATTGGTATGGGTGTGTATGCCGTGCTGTACGGCATTGTGCGTGTGGCGATCATGCTGGGTGCGATTTCGCTCTTCTTCGACATGTCGCTCGGCGACGCGAACTACCCGGCAGCAATCGCAATCCTGGCGATCTGTTCGGTGTCGCTGGTTGGCTTCGGCATGGTGGCGGCGGTGATGCC
>CAZYDY010000096.1:0-6936 GCA_964646245.1 uncultured Sphaerobacteraceae bacterium | reverse complement strand
TCGGGAAGTGCTTGGTTACGTTGCCTTCACTGCCCGGTACAAGCTGGTTGCGCAGGCGAATGTTGGCGAAGGTACCACGCACCATCACTTCGTGGTTACCGCGGCGGCTACCGTAGCTGTTGAACTGGAACGGCTTCACACCGTTCTCGGTCAGGTAATCGGCGGCCGGGCTGTTGCGCGCAATCGAACCGGCCGGGCTAATGTGGTCGGTTGTCACGGAATCACCCAGGTAGGCGAGCACGTGTGCGTCCTTCACATCGGCAACAGGCTGTGGTTCTGGTGACATGTCTTCGAAGAAGTCTGGTTCGCGCACGTAGGTGCTGTCTTCGTCCCAGACAAAGAGGTCGCCCTCCGGCACCGGCAGGTTCTGCCAGCGCTCGTCTCCATCGAACACGGAAGCGTATTCCTCGCGGAACATTTCCGGAGTCACGCTGGTTGCCATCGCTTCTTCGACTTCCTCACGGGTTGGCCAGATATCGGCCAGCATCACCGGATCGCCGTTCGGATCGTGTCCAATTGGCTCAGTCGTGAGGTCGATATCCACGCGGCCGGCGAGGGCAAATGCCACCACCAGCGGCGGGCTGGCAAGGAAGCTCGCACGTACCTGCGGGTGAATGCGACCTTCGAAGTTGCGGTTACCACTCAGCACACTGGCGACAACCAGGTCATGCTCATCTACCGCATCTGCAACGGCAGGTGGCAACGGACCGGAGTTACCAATGCATGTCGTACAGCCGTAACCGACTACCTGGAATCCGAGTGCGCTCAGGTAGGGCATAACGCCACTCTGCTCGAGATAGCGTGTTACCACCTGGCTACCCGGGGCAAGGCTGGTCTTCACGAACGGAGGCACATCAAGGCCACGCTCAACCGCCTTCTTGGCCAGCAGGCCAGAGCCGATCATCACACTTGGGTTACTGGTGTTGGTGCAGCTGGTGATAGCGGCAATCGCCACTGCACCGTGATGCAGTTCGATGTCGGCACCATTGATGGAGATTTCAACACCCTTGTTTTCGCGCTCAATTGTCGCTACTGGCATGACAGGTGTTGCAGGCTGCTCATCTGGCTCGGCATGGTGGGAATTGCCACCCGCCATACTTGCCGGAGGGTCACTCGCCGGGAAGGATTCGATCACTTCCTCGTCGTACTCGGTCTTCTCACGTGGGTCACCCAGCCGATCCGAGAACGAATCGAAGAACACGTTTCGCAGTTCGCTTACTGCCAGGCGATCCTGCGGTCGACGCGGTCCAGCCAGGCTCGGCTCAACGGTGCTCAGGTCCAGCTCAAGCGTCTCGTTGAACTGTGGATCCGGCGTATCGTCGGTGCGGAACAGATTCTGTTCCTTGGAGTACTTCTCAACCAGTTCGATCAGGGAATCCTCGCGACCGGTGAGTTCCAGGTAACGAAGTGTCTCTGCGTCCACCGGGAAGAGGGCAGCTGTAGCACCATATTCTGGAGACATATTCGCGATAGTCGCTCGGTCGGCCAGGCCAAGGCTGGAAAGGCCAGTGCCGTAGTACTCAACGAATCGTCCAACTACACCGTGCTCACGCAGCATTTCGGTCACGGTAAGCACGAGGTCAGTTGCCGTAGTTCCAGGCTGCATTTCGCCGGTGAACTTGAAGCCCACCACGTCCGGAGCCAACTGGTACAGCGGCTGGCCGAGCATCACAGCCTCGGCCTCAATACCGCCAACACCCCAGCCAAGGACACCAAGGCCGTTGATCATGGTGGTGTGGCTATCTGTGCCGACAAGTGTGTCCGGGAAGGCAACGGTTTCACCGTCGACCTCATCCGTACTTACAACGCTGGCGAGGTATTCCAGGTTGACCTGGTGCACAATACCGGTTCCTGGAGGCACAGCACGGAAGTTCTTGAATGCTCCCTGTGCCCAGCGCAGCAGCGCGTAGCGTTCATGGTTTCGCTGGTATTCCATATCCACGTTATTCATGAACGCGAGATTGGTACCGAACTTGTCGACCTGAACCGAGTGGTCAATCACAAGGTCAACTGGTACGAGCGGGTTGATCTTGCTTACATCGCCGCCCATCTTGTCTACCGCGCTACGCATCGCCGCGAGGTCGACCACGCACGGAACACCGGTGAAGTCTTGCAACACCACCCGGGCCGGCATGAAGGGCAGTTCGAAATCATCGCCCAGGTTGCCACCGTCGGTCGGTTGCCACTTGGCGAGTTGCTCCACGTGGTCCTTGCTGGTGAATTCACCACCGGCGCTGCGGAGAACGTTCTCCAGCAGGATGCGCACAGTGAATGGCAGCCGGTCAATCGAATCCAGCAACCCGTCTTCCACCAACTTTTGCAGGCGATAGTAGGCAACGGATGAACCGTCGCTCAACGACAGGGACGCGCGGGCGCCAAAGGGATCTTTTGTGAACTGGCTCATATGAAAGGGGACCTTTCTGCTTGCGTGATCGAATGCCTCTCCCGCACAACGATCACAGCTGCGGACCAGCAACGCTGCCGTCCGCCACCAAACGTAGCGACGTTTGATGGGAGTGTGTGCCATTTGTTCACCCTCTATTGTAGGGCACATTTTCAGGACTGGCCCTTCCAAAAGCTTCCATGTCCTGGTAACCGCGTGTCAGGAGGTGGTTCCTGCGCTACCATTGATCAGATTTGGCTGGATTCTTGGGGAAGTAGAGGAAGATTTTGGAGCAGCATGATCGTATAGAGATCGTTGCACTAGTGGGCAGCACGAGAGAGCAAAGCTTCAATCGCGGATTGTTGCGAACCGCCATGTTGTTGCAGGCGGAGGATGTACACATCGCCGAGTTTCCGGTGACGTCCCTGCCATTCTTCAACCCGGACCACGCTGATGCGGAACACCTCCCGACAGTGCAGGATTTCCGTGAGGCACTTCGCCGCGCAGATGCCCTGCTTGTTTGCACACCGGAATACGCGTACTCAATCCCTGGCGTGCTGAAGAATGCACTGGACTGGGTGTCGGTACCGAAGGGGCGATCACCTCTTCGCGGCAAGCCGATCGGTATCGCGAGCGCCAGTATCGAACGTGCCGGTACCGTCCGTGCCCAGATGCACCTTCGCCAGGTCTTCCTGAGTATGGGTGCCATCCCGATCCCGGAGCCGGAAGTCTATGTCACGTTCGCGGAAGACAAGTTCAACCACCTTGGTGAACTTACAGACCAAACCGCCCGCGAATCCATAAAGAACCTGACGGACAAGCTGGCAGATTGGGCTCTGCTGCTGCGCGACCAGCGCTAGGACGCTGCTGTTAGCGCTTCTTCAGACTTCAGCCGCCGCACGAGGAGCTCTATAACGGCATGCTCAAGGGGTGGTAGCGCGCTCTGTTTCTGCTGTTGGTCGGCTCGCTGCTCGATAGTCGAGATCGTATCCCCCTCCATATAGGCGTCAATAACTTCAGGATGCACATAGCACTTTCGGCAAATGGTGGGCGTATTTCCGAGCATTTTGGAAACGCTTTCAATAGCGGAAACGATGTTGCTCCTGGCTGTTGTTTCATCAGCGGCCAACTCAAACCCCGCGAGAGCTTCAGCCGCCAGCATGGTACCGGCCCACGTTCGAAAATCCTTGGCCGTGAAATCGTGCCCGGAGATCTCCTTCAGGTATTCATTCACATCGGAAGAATCTATGGCCTGCCGATTGCCATCTTCATCGAGATACTGGAATAAATGCTGACCGGGCAAGTCTTGGCATTTGCGGACGATCGTCGCCAGCTTGCGATCGCGAAGCTCAATCTCATGATCAATATCGCCCTTACCCGTGAATGAAAATGTGACCGATGAGCCATTAATGTCGGCATGGCGATCGCGCATCGTGGTGAGTCCGTACGATTTGTTTGTCCTGGCGTATTCATCATTACCGACGCGTATCAGTGTCGTCTCCAGCAGCTTCACCACCGCTGCAACTACCTTTTCCTTCGGGAGTCCGCGTCTGCCGAGGTCCTGCTCGACTCGTTCCCGAATCCCGGGCAGTGCGTTACCAAACTCAATCATGTGTTCGTATTTGGCCTTGTCTCGTACTTCGGCCCAGCGAGGATGGTAGCGGTATTGCTTACGCCCTTTGGCATCGCGACCGGTTGCTTGCAGGTGTGCGTTGGCGGTTGGGGCAATCCATACATCGTTCCACGCCGGCGGGATTGCCAGTGATTTTATTCGCGCCAATGTGCGTTCACTTTCCAGCTTGTTTCCCTTGGCGTCCCGGTAATAGAAGCCCTTTCCGGCCCGATGACGAGTGATACCGGGCGTGGAGTCGGTGGTATAGCGGAGCCCGGCTTCTTCAGCGGACTCCTCGGGGTCAGGTCGATGGTCGGATTGGTTGTTCATTCTGTGGCCTTGAAGTTCGCCTTGTGGGCATCTACATGTGAAAACGAAACAGGGAGGCGAATACTCGCCTCCCTGACACCAGATGCAATTTTTGTGCCTGCTACAACTCGTGAAGCAGAATGACGATGCCACTCGGAATGGTGAGGACCACGGTGGCGATCATTACCCACCAGAATGCCCTCGCTTCCCGTACCGGGCCCGACGCTGTGAAGTTTACGGCCATCACACGAATGCCGTTCAGCGTGTGGTAGATCACCGCACCTACCAACATAATTTCCATGGGAACAATGAACCAGTTGGCGTAAAAGCCGACGGTATGGTCGTATACATCGCTTCCCAGGCCTACCAGCATGATGTCGATCACGTGTACCAGGAGGAAGAAGACCAGCCCGACACCCGATGCCCGATGGAGTATCCACGCGTACTGTCCGATATCACCCTTGTAGATTGGGGTTCGGTCGTTACGGAGATTCTGGATGACCCATACGGCCAGCAGGATGATGGCAACGTACATGGCACCAGCGAAGACAAAGAGGGAGTAACCAATCAGGTCACCGATCCACATTTGGTCCGCCAGCGGGCCGGTGTTGTTGCGGGCTGCTTCTTCATCGAATGCCACAACCGTTACAAGGCCCAGTACGGTAAACGCGATACCTACAAACCAGTTGACGGCGTAGGAAACCTGGCGCCAGACACGGCTCTTGATCATATCGGTGAGCACCATGCGCATGCCCACGATGCCGTGCCATACCGCCGAAAGGAGCAAAATAATCGAGAATGATCGCCATAGCGGGTTCGCCCAGCGGGCCGCTACGTAGTTGAAATCGGTTTGGCTCGGCACATTTACATAGTGAGTAAGGAACAGATGGACCAATACAAATACCATCAGCACCAAACCGGAAATGCGCAGGAAGTACCAAAACGCACGCTCGGACCCTGGAACCAAACCTGCTCCAGACATTGACACCCGATCCCCTGCGGTTACAGCCATTGTTTACTCTCTCCTGTTCGGTCGATGGGTGCATCCGGCCGGGGTATCGCCCATCACTCTCCCACGTCACTCATAAATGACACTTCCCCACCAGGAAGAATCCTGTATGTGCAGCGTTGTTGCTACTTCGCCAAGTGTACGCAATTTCTGAAGATTGCGGGATGAAAATCGTGTCAGGTATCGGAATTAGTCCCGGATGTACCTGTCGGGTTTGTCGCTGTACCAAGGGATGCCAGGGCACCCAGGTTGACTTCAGCTACCTCTCCGCCGAAATCCACCTCGCACACGCCGTCAGCACAGTAGCCGGCAGCATCTTCTTCCCGCTGCCAATCGCCGCTGGCTCCACCCGATTTCGTTTCCACACGGATATTCTCGATTGTCATACCGCGATCCATGGCTTTCACCATATCGTAAATCGTGAGTGCGGCAACGCTCGCGGCAGTGAGCGCTTCCATTTCCACGCCTGTCTTGCCGGTCGTTTTTACCGTCGCGGTAATTTCTACAACGGTGTCCTGAACGTCGAATGTGATGTCTGTGCCCGTCAACATCAGTGGATGACACATCGGTACGATCTGCGGCGTATTCTTGGCAGCCATAATTCCAGCCACTTGCGCGACGCCGAGCACATCTCCCTTCTGGGCCGTGCCATTGCGAATTACGTCTGCTGTTTCCGGTTGCATGCGAATGCGGCCACTGGCTACGGCAACGCGAACGGTTTCATCCTTGGCGCTGATATCTACCATGTGGGCGCCGCCGGATTCGTTAAAGTGGTTTAACTTGCTCACTCTGTTTCCTCTCTGAACACCATCGGGAACGCCTCGGGGATCATGCCTCGCGTTTCCGGACAGTGTTCCACCAGTTCCCTGGTACCTTCATCAATTTGTCTTGCAAATAGTCCATTTGGTGGATTCAGCACACCCGGTTCGCTCGTCTCTAACGTGGGGAAATGCTCCCGATGATAGTCCGCTGATCGCAATATTCCCATGCGCAGCTCGCCCGCTGCTTTCGGCGATTCGATACCTTCGAACGTCGTACTCCAGAATCGCGTATTGCTCATCGTTCCAGACCGCTCGAACTGCGATGCGATATCGGCACTTTCGTCCAGCCATTCCTCGGCCATGGAGCATTGCAGGGAATGCAGCTGATGTGAATCCCACGCATGGATTCCCCATGCAGTGAGGAGCATTGCTGGCGCCAACGCGATCATAAGTATGGTGTAGATATCCCAGTTAATGGATTTCAACATGAACCGTGCCCCCGGCGCGATAGAACGCGTTCCTCGGCTCATATAGTAACGAACTTCAGCCTTTGCGTCGGTCAGTCTTTAATGCGATCTGCCAGTAATTCCGCCAAATGTTTGACTTCGATCTTTCGGCCCTCGGCATCAATGCCACCACGAAGGTGCATGATACAGCCCTGATTATCCGTGACGATGATACGAGTACCGGTCGCTTCCGCATCATTGAGTTTGCGATCCATCAGCCGTTTTGCAATGCGAGGTTGCTCCACGCTGAAAGAGCCACCAAAACCGCAGCAGAGCTGCTCCGGTAACTCAACGATACGATCACCCATCACCTCCTCAATGAGGTAGCGAGGCTCCTGAAGCAGGCCAAGGGCATT
>CAZYDY010000095.1:0-6957 GCA_964646245.1 uncultured Sphaerobacteraceae bacterium | reverse complement strand
GTCTCTTCCAACAATGGCCGGCTCATTGCGAAGTTGAAGCGAACATTCCGCTTTCCAACCTCACCGCACGCCGAACCATCGGTGATCGCCACCTTTGCGTTGTCTCGGAAGAATCCTGCCACATCCTCGGGAACTTTGGTACCCGTGAAGTCGAGCCAGGCGAGATATGTGCCGTCTGGCTTGCGATACTTCACGCCCGGAAGGTGCTCGGCTACCAGTCCTTCGAGCGCATCGCGATTACCCTCCAGGTAGGCAACTGTGTCTTTAAGCCACGCTTCGCCGTCGTTATAGGCAGTTGTGCTGGCCACGACTCCGATTCCGGCAGCGCCGTGCGCTTGCCACAACGCTCCGCTTGTTTCGAAATGCTCGATATCTTCCTTGTTGGAGAGCACGAGCTGCGCGCACTTGAGGCCCGGGAGATTCCAGGCTTTGCTCGCAGCAATGGCGGTGATGGTGTGGCTGGCATTCACATCGTTCACAGATGCGTAAGGCACATGCTTCTGACCACTAAACAGCAACGGGGCGTGGATTTCATCGGAAAAAACGCGGCCGTTATTGCGGGCAACGATCTCGCCGAGCTTCTCCATCTCTTCGGCGTTGTGCACCTTGCCGATTGGGTTAAACGGATTGCAGACGATGAGCACTTCACCACCATCGCGGAAGGCCTGCTCGATACCGTCGAAATCGTATTCCCAACCGTAGCCGGTCTCCAGCATGGGTACTTCGATAACCTCTCGGCCCAACATACCGGGGATAAACAGGAATGGCATGTATGCAGGTGTCGGCAGAATAACCTTTCCGCCGTTGGGAGCGTAGTGCGAGAGGGTGATTTCCAGCCCCTTGAGGACATCCGGCATGGATTTCACCATCTCCGGTGTGACCTTCCAGTCGGTATTCCGCTGATACCAGTCGGCTGTCGCCACGCTGAGCTTCTCATCTAGCGGCTTGGGCAGGTAACCGAAGTAACCCGCATCCACCACCTCACGCATAGCATCCTGAATCACAGGCGCGGTGCCGTAGTCCATTTCGGCAACAAACGCTCCAATGCAATCCGGGAACATGGTCCATTTGGCACCCATCGTGCCGGCCATGCGCTCCGGAGTCAGATTGTCGTAATTAACGCTCATACCGCTCCCCGTTCTGTTGAAACAAACAATGGAGTAAGTATCGCAAAGGTTTGCCTTTTGGTGAATAGAAGACTGGTGAATCACCGGTCCAATCCCGGAACACCGATTCAGGGGACCATTTCGAGAAAGGAAACCAAAAACGTACTCGCTTGTTAATATGAGTGAACGGTTGTTGTCATAAAGGAGATAAGGCGATGTTCCCGTACAAACCAGGTAAGTTCATCGTTATATTCGCGCTGTTGCTGATGCTGGCCCCCGGCGCTTCGGCACAGATCAACTCTTTGGCGCCAGGCACGATTACCGTTGTCGGCGAGGGATTCGCTTCCGCACCGGCAGAAACGGCGGATGTCGCCATCTCAATCGGCCCGGATTCCAACATGTACGTAGACCCCATGGCCATCGAGTCGGACGCTAGTTCGATCCCGGAACTGGTCGATGCTTCAGGCGTGGTGGATGCCATCATCGCGCACGGAGTACCGGTGAACGACGTCACCGTGATTGAGCCACCGTTCTTCGGCGAATGGGGCGCAGGGATGACCGCACAGCCGGTAACCATCCTCGTCCATATCATCGATCCCACTGTGGAGGATCTGTCTGAACTCCTCGACGTAGTTCGGGCTGCGGCATTTGCAGACGGCCTCTACGTTAACCAGTTCGGTGTGGCGTATGGTGTCTCCGATTGTCGTGCATTGCGCCAGCAGGCCCGGGCCGATGCGGTGGCAAATGCTCGATCGGAAGCGGAGGATCAGGCAGCCGCGATGGACACAACCCTGGGTGACGCCGTGGCCAGCCGCGACACGTACCCCATGAACCCTGGCTACTTCCCGACCAATTCGTGCATAAACATGCCTGAAGCAAAGGGACACTCCATTGCGTATATGGCAGGTCAATTCGACCCCAGCCTCCCGGCAGAGGTGGTTGTTATGGTGTCGCTAGAGGTAAGTTTCGATATCCCGTAAGGTACACGGATCCGCACGGGCACACTAAACTGGAAACGTTGTGCCCGATGCGAGACCCAAGGAAGAGATGAATGCAAGCAACTACTGAGTTCAACCCCACAATCCACCCCGTTGGCGAAGCCACTTCGGCCGGACCATGGGAACTCACCCTTCAGCGAGTTGAACTCGGTAGTGATGCACTTGCAACGATGACTGCGGCGAATCCCGCCAATGGCGATGCTCCGCTGGATCTGCAATGGAGCATCGCCTGGATGAGTGCGACGAATACGTCGAATCAACCACTGGTAATCAATGTCAGCGATTTCTCTGCTTGTGGTGCAGAAGGTGTGCTGTACCAGTCGCCTTTGACAGATGGGCCGGAGCCTCTGCTGCAAGGGACCGTGGAACCCGGTGCGACCCTGGAAGGCGCTATACCGATCTGGGTGGGTGATCTCTCCAACGTGCTACTGCGGTTCAGCAGTCCATCTTTGGGAGGCAACTGGGCAGATGCCTGGTTCGCCATGACGGAAGGCGCTGCCATCCCTGCATTCGATCAGCCCGGCGAAGCAAGCCAGCTTGGGACAGACCCTTCATCGCCAGCAGCGTTCGGCGACACCGTGCGATCAGGCGATTTCGATGTAAATATCATGCGTTACATCACCGGGCAGGAACTCTTTGATATCTCACCGCAAGGCACGCGTGCCCTTGGAACCGGAGATATGGCTAACTGGCACGGATTTCTGGTAAATGTTCGGAACGTTTCCAGCAAACCCCGATTCTTCAGCTTTGTGGGTTTGAGGATTGCCGACACCACGGGTGAGCCTTGGGATCACCTGCTGGCGCTCTCCGCACCAATGCCAGACGTCGCGCGCGAACTGCTGCCTGGTGCCACCATGGAAGGCTGGGCCAGTATCAACACCCAGCCGTGGTCCGAGCTGAATCTCGTGCGCGTACAAAACAGTGAGGTAGAGGGCGACGCCCGCTATTTCGCCTTCAGCGCATCCACACCGGTCGAAGTTCCTGATCCGGTGCTGGATCTGGAGCCAGGAGATGTCGTCTCCATTACCATGACTCCGCTCAACCTCCGTGCTGAACCGTCGACCAGCGGTGAAATCGTTACCGAACTGGACGGAAGCAGCACACTTACCATTACTGGCGCACCGGTAGACGCAGACAGCTTTACCTGGTATCCGGTGACCGTCGATTCCTCTGGCGAATCCGGATTTGTTGCCAGCAATTACTTGCAACCAGCCACTGTGGACTAATTCTTGCGTAGATTTCCGTACGTACAATCGCAATCCTTGGCTGTTCCCCCTAAACTGTTTGAACAGCACCTGGAGCGTTCTAAGGTGGTTTGGGAGATTCTGCAATGACCTGGCAGACATGGGCGCTTGCGATTCTCATCGTGGCGTTTGCTCTGATTCAATACTCGCTGGCGGGGAGCGCAATCATAGATTTGCTCCATCGTCCTCGCGTACGCGGTAAGAGCCACATGTTTTGGGCCCTGGTCATCACGTGCGTGCCGGTTGTCGGTGCCCTGGCCTATGGTGCCGTAGGCCCAACCAGTTTCCGCTCTACCCAGATGATGACCTCAATGTCACATGATGATGAGCAGGATCGGATTGCCGCCATACCGAAGCGTCCGGCAAACGTGACTGCGTTCCGCAAGTATTCCGGCAAGATGAGCGATCACCTCCCCGCACAGCGGCCAGGCCTCACGCGCAGCCGCGCCCACAGCGCCGAAGGCCCTGTATCTCGCATTCGCCGCCCTGGCGCCTAGCTCTTTCCCGGCAATCAATAATTCCTCCTTCCTTATATATACACGCACGTGTGCGCACGCGAATACCACATTCGCCACAAAGTCACACCTCGCAGGCTTTTCCCGTTTCCCGTATGCTTGTGATCACGAAACGTATGCGGCGCCACATCGGTGACAGCGTACGCCACAACAGAACCCACACAGCTTGAGCGATTGTTCGTACGGTTCACACCACGTACGACAACATGAGGCATCCATGGCCAGAAACTTCTTCGGACAAGGCAGAAACAGACAGGCAAACCAGCGCCAGGAAGCTCGCGAACGCCAGGCGGCAGAGCAGGCAGAGCGACGACGATTGGCCCAGGAACGTCAGCGAGAGGCACTTGCTGCGCAAGGAGATGGCTTTGCCCTCCCCGATCTGGATAGCGAACCCGTCTACGACGATTACGACGTAGAGATCGGTCCGGAGCCGGAACCATCCATTGCTCGCCCTGACAGTTATCGCGAACAGGATGACCGCAAGCGCGACGACGCCCGATATCACTCCCTGCTCGCAGACCTGGAGGAAATGCGCTCCATGCTGCGAGACGTGATGGAAGATCGCGACTCCAGCATGGTGATGATCAAGGAGCAGGCAAGCGAAATCGCTCAGCTTCAGCAAGCGCTGGAGCAAGCGACAAACGAATCGCGACAGGCAGCGCAGGCGGCAGCACTCAATGAGAACCGCACCCGTCAGTTCGTTGAAGAATTGGAAGAGCGGCTCGATGACGCCACCCGCCCGGTGCGTTCGCTACAATCCCATGTCACCGACCTGCTGGAACAGAATCGCCGTAAGGTGGATGACTCCACGCAGAACAAGGAGCGATTCGGTGAAATCGGAGCGAACATCGAGCACCTGAGCGCTCAGACGGATCGCACCAGCGCCATAGCGCATGGACTGCGTGATGGTATCGATGCAATCCGCTCTGAAGTTGATGAGCTCCGGCGCGATATGCTGCGCACCGATGACGCCACCAAGATCGTGGATCAGGATTCTCGCCGCCGTGTTCAGGCCGTCAGCGACCTGATGGACGGCTACAACGCCCGCCTGGACGAGCTTCGTGCAGACATCGCCCACGCCTCGGAAACAATCGACGACACACGGCGGAGCCTCGTGCATATCGATCCCTCGCTCGATGAACTCCGTACAGGCGAACAATCACTACGAGCAGATATCACGAAGCTCCAGGGCGTGAGTGATGAGCGCTACGACCAATTGGTCGACATGATTGAAGAACAACGTCAGGAAACCGATGCCCGCTTCGATCAACTACGACATGCCCTCGAGGAACGAATCGAGCGGTTGAGCGAACGGCTGGAGGAATCCAACGATTCGATTCGGGAAACAGGCTACAAGATCTCCGAGATCAACAGCCAGACCGAAGAGCTCAAGCAACAAGATGCAGCCCTTCACCGCGACATCTGGTACCTGCACGAACAGAGGGTTCGGGTGCGCCTGGAACAGGTACAGGAAGAGCTGGATCTCGCCACCGCCCAACGTCGTGACGCCGAAGGCGAAGCTCGCGTCGGACTTGGAACCCGAATTCGGCGTAAACGGTCTGACGGAGACGCATCAAGCTCATAAAGCGCATTTCGGACACAATTCACCTCTTCGGCAAGAAAGTAGTGCATGAATGCACTACTTTCTTTTGTCTTTATTCTTGTGAATGAGCCTTATATCCGATCGGACCTTTTTGAGGGTCCGATTGGATCATAGTGGGACCTGATGTAAATAGTGTCCGTACGTCACATCGCATATCCGTGATGTGGTGAAACAGCTATAGCTTCAACCCTGCCGTTACCGGGGTTCAAATAGGTAACCGGGTAAATCGACAGATTGTCACGGCTTCTCCGACCCCTCTAACTTTCCCGCGCGTATGGCACATCGCATCCTCATTTTTTGGCGGGCTTTCTCCGAAAATCCCCACGAAACACTCAGTTAACCCGGTTGCGATTTCTCTTGACATCACTTCGCGGAGTTTGCTACGGTCAGCTTGTCCTGATTGTGCGGTGTATTGGTACGTGGGACGTCGTCTAATTTAGCGGTCCGATTTCGACCGCGACGACCAAAGAGAGTCTCACCCATTGGCTGGGGGATGACCTCGAGCCGCATGAGCAGCTACAGGATCGGAGATCGACCGGGTGGTCGATCAAAACGCAGGCTGTGCAGATGGCTTCTGTACTCCCTGAATCCGATTTTTTAGAAAAGGGCGTTGGCCATTACGGCCATCGGGAGTAACAGGGGGGACGGCCCCTACCAGTTCAGGTTGTTTCACCGTGTATATCGCATATGCAGTGCCACGACTACATGAACTCCCACTTAACGGCTGATTGGCTGATCAGTCGATGTTTATACCAAGGAGGGGGAAGGGGTCTTGTCCACACTTCTCAACATGCGTGCAAATCGCGTAGTTCTAATCAGTGTGGCCGCCATCATGGTGGCATCACTGCTGGCACCGATTGTCGCAATTGCAAACACCGATCTCGCGCCTGGGGACAGCGCAGTAGTCAGCAGCCCCGATGGAGCGAATCTCCGCTTCGATACTTCATTAACAGATGAATCAATTGTTGCAGAACTCCCGGCAGGAACAACTGTCTGGGTAAACGATGGCCCGTATTACGAAGATACGGGCGTTTGGGTCTATGTAGCCACTGACGGCTATGGCCCAGGCTTCGTTACTACCGCGCTTCTGTCCCGCATCGGAAACGATCAACTGGCGGAAGCAAACGGTGTACCGGTTGAAGATCCGGTAGTTGCCGAAGAAGAGACGGAAGTCGTCACTTCGGACTACTCCTGGCTTGAGCCGATCGATAGCCTCGTTGTCGTGGACCACGATGTCCAGCTCACCGAGCAGGGCCTGCCGATCCTCGCAGACGCCTACGAAGGTGCACCGGTTCTCGGGTACCTCCACGTTGGCGGTAAACTTGATGTCACCTCTGAGCGACTGTGGGAAGGCGATAACAACTTCGTCCGCGTGAACTTCAACGGCGCAGGTGCTTTCGTTGATGGCCGCTTCGTCGAACTCGCTTCCGAGTACGTCGAAGAAGTGCCGGAAGAAGAAGTGATCTGGCTCGACGAGCCAGTGGTAGAGCC
>CAZYDY010000094.1:2796-7126 GCA_964646245.1 uncultured Sphaerobacteraceae bacterium | reverse complement strand
GCGGCGCCGGACCATTGCATGGTGGTGAGGCCGTAGTAGGCGCCTTCGGCGGCCATGAGCTCGTCGTGGGTACCCATTTCGATGATGCGGCCCTGGTCCATCACCACCACCTTGTCTGCCTCACGAATGGTGCTGAGGCGGTGGGCGATGACAAAGCTGGTACGGCCTTCCAGCAGGCGCTTGAGCGCTTCCTGGATGAGCTTCTCGGTCTGGGTATCGATTGAGCTGGTTGCCTCGTCCAGGATCAGGATGCGAGGATCGGCCAGGAGTGCCCGTGCGAACGAGATCAACTGTCGCTGGCCCACGCTCAGGCTCACTCCACGCTCCTGCACTTCGGTGTCATATCCATCATGCATTTTCATGATGAAATCGTGCGCACCGACGTCCTTGGCGGCTTGCTGGATTTCCTTCAGCGTCGCACCAGGGCGGGCGTACGAGATGTTCTCGCGAATAGTGCTGCCAAACAGGAACGTATCCTGCAGCACAATACCAAGCTGACTTCGCAATGACTGCTGCGTAACACTGCGAATATCGTGTCCGTCCACGGTAATGCTGCCATCCCACACATCGGCGAAGCGCATAAGCAGGTTCACCATACTGCTCTTGCCGGCGCCGGTTTCACCGACGAAGGCAACCGTCTCACCTGGCTCCACATGCAGGTTGATATCGTGCAGGATCTTGGTATTGCCATAGCCGAACTGGACGTTGTTGTAATCGACCTTGCCGGAAATTGGCGGGAGCTGTTTCGCGTTGGCAGCGTCCTTTACCTCTGGCTCAACATCCAGCACCTCGAAGATGCGCTCACCGGCGGCCATGGCGCTCTGCATGGTGCTGTACTGCTGGCTGAGTTCACGGATCGGTGCGAAGAAGCGGTCGATCATGGCGATGAAGAGGACGAGTTGCCCGATCGAAAGGGTCTCGCCGAAGATCATGCGACCGCCAACGTACGTGATCATTGCGGTACTGGCGGCAGCCAGGAAGTTCACCGTCGGGAAGAGCATGGAGCTGTACTTGGCAGCTTCCAGGCTGGCATCGAGGTTATTTCCGTTAAGGATGCGGAAGTAGCGACGGTTCTCACGCTCTCGTACAAAGCTGTGTACGACGCGCATACCGGCGATGCTCTCGGCCAGGTTGGCGTTCACGATACCGATGGTGCGGCGGGTCTTTCGATAGGCGGACTTGGCATAGCCCTGCCACACACGCATGATCACGATCATGATCGGCAGCACAATGAAGCTCAGCAGTGCCATCTGCCAGTCAGTGACGAGCATGATGACGATGATGCCCACGAGCACCAACGCATTGCTAATGATACCGATGACGGTATCGCTGAAGAGCTCCTGGATGACGGCGACATCGTTCTGGATGCGAGTCATCACTGCGCCCACACCACGCTTGTCGATATAGCTGATGCTGAGGTTCTGGAGGTGGCGGAACATCTTGTTACGGATGTCGAAGACCACCCGCTGTCCCAGCCACTGTGTGATGTAGAACTGGCCCCAGTTGGCGAGGAAGCGCACGACGACGGTGACGATATAGCTCACACCGATAATGTTGATAATGGTCATACCCTCGCCATTATCGAGGGCATCAATAGCGCGAGCGAAGAGCCATGGCAGCATCAAATCGCCGGCGGTACCGATTATCACCATTACGAGAGTGATGAGCAATCGGTTTCGGTATGGCCCCAGGAAGCCGACAAGGCGACTGGCAATACGTGAGTCGTACGCCTTCCCGAGGAGTTCGTCTTCTTCCTGGACACGTATCTGGCCCATTAGTCGTCCTCCCCAGATGTGCGCGATTTGTCCTTCGGTTTCACAACATTCTCGTCGCCGGGAATGGTTGCGCCAGCATCGGTCGTGTCAACGGTTGTGGTGGACCGGTTTGCCCTGGTGCCGACAGCATCGTTTCCGTCTACGGCATCGGCCTCATGCGCCGCGGAGCTATCCGTCGGAGGAATCTGCTCTTCCGGTCGGCGGTCTCCATCTGGATCGGCGTCGTCAGCTTCGATAATCAGATCAGAAGCATCATCCTGCTGCAGTTTCCAGAGCTCCGCGTAGAAGCCATCTTCCGTTATCAGCGATTCATGGTTACCACGCTGGGTGATCTCACCATCTTCGAAGACCAAGACCTGATCCGCATCTCGCACGGTGCTGAGTCGGGAAGCGATAACGATGCTGGTGCGTCCCTTCATCAGTTCGCGCATGGCCAGCTGAATCTCGTGCTCGGTTTCACTATCCACACTGGCGGTGGCGTCATCCAGGATCAAAATGCGCGGATCGATGAGCAAGGCGCGAGCGATTGAGAGCCGCTGCTTCTGGCCACCACTGAGGGTGACACCACGCTCACCGATAACGGTGTCGTACCCCTCTTCCTGATTGAGGATGAAGTCGTGCGCCTGCGCGGCGACGGCCGCAGCCTTTACTTCTTCAAAGGTTGCATTGGGGCTGCCGTACGCGATGTTCTCGCGGATGGTCATGCTGAAGAGGAAGCTATCCTGCATCACGATACCGACCTGGTTGCGCAGTGAATCGAGATCGATCTCGCGCACGTCTATGCCATCGATAAACACCGAGCCGGAGTTTGCGTCGTAGAAGCGCGGGATCAGGCCGATCACGCTGCTCTTGCCGGAACCGGTTGGACCAACCAGGGCCGTGATCTGATCCGGGTGCGCTTCAAAGCTCACGTTGCTGAGCGCCTCTGCGCCCCGCTTGCGATACTTGAAGGTAACGTTTTTGAACTCAACCTTGCCCTTCATGTCGATGGGCCTGGCGTCTGCCGGGTTCTGAACCGCTGGCTTTGCATCGAGGATTTCAA
The DNA here is from genome assembly GCA_964646245.1 of uncultured Sphaerobacteraceae bacterium. Classification (GTDB taxonomy): domain Bacteria; phylum Chloroflexota; class Chloroflexia; order Thermomicrobiales; family UBA6265; genus UBA6265. Next base: position 4,309 of record CAZYDY010000094.1, on the reverse strand, counting down.
AGATGCGTTCGGCGCTCGCGATGGCGCGGGCAATACGGTTGACCACGAATCCGAGCCAGCGAACAGGATCCTGCAGCATGGCGGTGTAGCGTTCGAAGGCGACCAGGGTACCGAGCGAGATGCGTCCGTTAATGACCATCCAACCGCCGACCCAAATCACACCGGCTACCGAAAGGGCATTGGCGCCAATCGTCATCGGGAAGCTGAAACTGAACTTCTTGGCGGCCCGCATGTTTCGAACGAAGAGTTCATCGAGCTCGTCTTCGAAGCGGTCGCTCTCTGCCTTCTCCTGTGCGAAGGAGCGGACCACGCGGCCACCGGCAACGTTCTCCTGCAGGGCGCTGGTCATGACACCGAACTGTTCCTGCACTTTAAGGAACATGGGGCGGATGGTGACGCTGAAGCGAGCACTCCAGATGAGCATGATTGGCACGGTACTGAGTGCAACGAGGCCGAGCAACCAATCCTCACGGAGGACGATGATAGCGATGAAGATGACCATACCGATGGTCTGCACAATGGCTCGCATGGCGAACATCATCATGCCGCGGATGTTGTTGATATCTTCTGTGGCGCGGCTCATGAGCTGGCCGCTCTGGGCGCGATCGTAGAACGTGAAGCTCTGGGCCTGGAACGAATCGTACAGCTCGTTACGGAGGTCGTTACCTACCCGTTCGGCCAGGGCGTTGGTGCCGTAGCTACGGATGAACATGAAGATGCCCTGGGCGATTGCCGAGCCAACAATGAAGAGTGCCATACGGGTGAGGTAGCCGAGATCCTGCTCGAGAATACCGTCGTCAATGGCGGTAGCGAGTAACTGCGGAATGAGCAGCTGGAATCCCATACCGATAAAGAGCGCCGCGTACACGAATACCAACTGCCATTTATAAGGCGCGAGGTACTTGAGTATGCGAACCAGGATCTTCATTGATCACTCCGAAGGGATTACGGGCAGAAGGGCCCGGTGATTGAGTGTACCGCAGGGTGTCGAACGGTCAAGAGGTGTAACTCACCAATTTCCGGAGCCCTTTCCCATAACGAAGGATTGAGGCCTGTGCCGAACTATCGACTACGAGGATCGAACTTACTGCAGCCAATAGAAACAGAACACCAATTCCGAACGAATGTTCCCTTTTGTGGCCGTACAGGGTTGACAACGGGTCACAGCCGTGCGAACATGTGTTCGTACACCCCGGTTAGACCGATCCGGAACGCGATAACAGGGGCATTTGATTCGAACATTTGATCGAGCCGGCAACCCGGCAGAAGGATGGAAACCAATGACAGACCTACTGCTGAATTCATTTCTCGCGCTGGTCGTGCTTTTCTTCGGCGCGATGGCCTACTACCCGCTCTTCATGAAGAGCTCTGATTCAGAAGAGCCGGTGGAGGCCTACAGTGAGGATGTAGTGATTAGCATTAAACCAGCGCCTATGGAACGAAAAGCGCCGCGCCCGATCATTCTTCCCCGCCCGACCGGGGATGGCCCGGAGCATCCTGGCCACCGTCCGGC
>CAZYDY010000094.1:0-2696 GCA_964646245.1 uncultured Sphaerobacteraceae bacterium | reverse complement strand
GCGATATACGACTGTGCTATCTCCACCTGACCTGGCGTACCGTGCTCCCGGAACCACCCTTCTGCATCACGAAACTCCTGCAACGCCGCCTCAAAATTGCCTTCATCAGCCAGGTTCCAGGCGTGATTGTTACGCAAGCTTCCTTCCCACCGACGAACCCGGGCATCGTTTGAATGCTGTGCTATTGCGAGTCCACGTTCATACCACGTCTGGTATGCGGCCTTGTCGACAGTTGCCAGCATGTGGATCGCATCGAGGGTGAGCCAGGCGTCAGCATCAAGGCGATACGCTTCCTGGAACTGCGAGATGGCCTGGGCGACGTCGTCCGATGAGTTGAAGACTCGACCGCGTTCCAGTGCGATGCGCTGCTGCACAACGGCGTCGTTTGTTGAGATGCCATCGAGCAGTGTCAATGCCTCGGCAAACGCCCCCTGCAGCCCCAATGCCCGCGCGACCTGCGTACGTAGTTCATCGGCAGCCACACCCTCTGCCTGCCCGGCGGCATCGCGGAGTCGCCTTTCTGAACCAGCAGGATCAGCAAAATCCCACAAACGATCGAGCACGGTTCCATCCAGATGCGCCATACTCACCAACCTTGAGAAAACAGAAGAAAAGCGAGAGTACTTCCAATTGCTGTAGAGGGTGAGACGCACGATTCGCACCTCGAATCTCATACCCTCTAATTACTATACGCATCGGGGACATGCTTAAGAACACATCTTCCCTGGTCAAACGCAATTCCATCTAACTCGCCATCGGTACTATCCTTTATGGGTACGCAGAATTGTACGGCCACTCTCTAGTACGAGGAGACACGCTTGTGTCAGACACCGTGGAGGCAGAACTGATCAGGTGGGGGGAATCCCAGCCGGACGTTCAAGCGATCCTGCTTACAAGTACACGCGCACTGGAAAACGCGGCGGTCGACTGGTTCTCGGATTACGATGTTATCGTAATGACAAGCGATATACAGAGTCGATACGACGACCGGGAGTGGCTTGAGACCTTTGGCGAGATCGTTATCTCCTGGTGGGATCCGTTAGAGACCGATCCGGTTTCCGGGCTGCTCACTGCGGGAAATGTTGTTTACTATCCCGAGGCCCGCAAAATAGATTTCACCCTCTGGCCGCCTGAAATGGCAGCACGTATTGAGCGAGACCTGCCAACCGAGCTGGATGCCGGATACAAGGTCCTGCTGGATAAAAATGGACTCACTGCAAACTGGCCATCGGCCACTGGTGAGGGCTACAGGAAGCAACTGCCGAGTTGTGAGCAGTACCTTGAAGCCGTGAACGACTTTTTCATCGGTGTGCCGTATGTGGTTACCGCGCTCATCCGCGGCGAAATGCTTCCGGCCAAATGGGTGCTTGATTACGACATGCGCTATGAGTACCTGCTGCCGATGCTGGAGTGGTACGCGGTATCGATTCATGGCGAGAGCGTACAGATTGGGGCTCATGGCAAGGGCCTACAGCCGTTGCTGCCCGCCGAAACCTGGGCAAAGCTGGAGGAAACGTATGCCAGCCTTGATGTCGAGCAGAATCGGGCCGCGCTTTTCGCGATGATTGACCTGTTCCGCGAAGTGGCCGAGCACGTGGGTACTGCAATCGAGTGCGCATACCCCGCAGACCTGCATGATCGTGTGATCAACCACATCCAGGCCCTGGGGACGCCGTGATTAAATACATCGGCTCCAAGCGCAAACTCGTACCGCATATTCTCGAAGTTATTCAGGAGCTGGATGGCATTACGCGTGTTTGCGATATCTTCACCGGCACAACGCGGGTGGCGCAGGGCTGCAAGCGTGCGGGAATGTATGTTTCCACAAATGATCTTGCCAGCTATAGCGCGGTACTTGGTGATACGTATATTGCCACCGATGCCGATGCTGTCGATACCGCCCGGTTGCAGGCATTGCTCGATCATCTCAACGCGCTCCCTGGTGAGCCGGGGTATGTCACCCAGACGTTCTGCGAGGATGCACGCTATTTCCATCCCCGGAATGGCGCCCGTATTGATGCAATTCGGGCAGAGATTGATCGCCTGGATGTGGATAATCGCGAGCGATCCATTTTGCTGACTTCGCTCATACTCGCGGCCGATCGGGTGGATTCCACTACGGGTGTGCAGATGGCCTACCTGAAACAGTGGGCACCACGGGCGCATAACGACCTGGAAATGCGACTGCCGGATCTTATTCCCGGCAATGGCGAGGCGCATCAGGGAGATGCTGTTGCCTTTGCCAAGGCTGGTGGCACCCGAGATTTCGACCTCACCTATATTGATCCGCCGTACAACCAGCATAGCTACGCGGGGAATTATCACGTGTGGGAAACGCTGGTGCGCAACGACGCGCCAGAGGCGTATGGGATAGCGCGCAAGCGAGTAGATATTCGCGGGGCGCGCAACCCGTGGAACAGCAAGCCCCGATTCCGGGCGACATTGATGTCGCTGCTGGCGGCGGTGGAATCCCGCTATATGCTGGTGAGTTTCAGCAATGAGGGCTTTGTGCCTACTGCGGAGCTTGAGGTTCTGCTTCAGGAATTCGGCACGGTGGAGCGAGTGGATATCGACTTCCAACGGTATGTTGGGGCGCGGATTGGTGTGCACAATCCGGCCGGTGTGAAGGTGGGTACGGTGAGTCACACCACGAATGTGGAGCATTTGTTTTTGGTGGATCAGGGGTAAGGTTGTGA
>CAZYDY010000093.1:0-7131 GCA_964646245.1 uncultured Sphaerobacteraceae bacterium | reverse complement strand
GAGAAAGCGGCATAGCACGAAGCCATACCGCTTCTCCGATTGTTCAGATTCGCGGAAAGTGGTGGATACTAATCGTCTCCGACTAGCCCTTCCTCTTCGAGGAAGTTGCGGGCTACATCTTCCATTTCCTCGCCCTGATCGTCTACCAGGTAGTTGAGCTCGGTCATGCGAGCATCATCGATCAGTCCGGCCACGGAGTTCAGGATTTCGCGAAGCTGCGGCGCAGCCTCCAACGTATCCTGTCGCACAACCGGTGCTGCGAAGTACGGTGGATAGAAGGCGAGGTCATCTTCCAGGAGGAAGAGATTCATGGATTCGATACGGCCATCAGTTGCGAACGCGGTAATCACGTCCACATCACCGTTATCGATGGCGCTGTACATCAGCCCTGGATCAAGCCCGACCACGTCACCGAACTCAAGGCCATACGTCGCCTCAAGGCCGGGGATGCCATCCTCGCGGACCAGCGTCTCCTGCGGTGCACCAATGGTGAGGTCACCAGCATGCTCCACAAGTTCGGAAATGGAGGTTATCCCCAGCTCCTCAGCATGATCGGCTCGCATGGCGAGGGTGTAGGTGTTGTTGAACCCCCATGGTTCAAGCCATTCGAGGCCGAACTGCTCGGGATATTCTTCGGCCACAATGTCGTAGACCGTTTGTGCGTACCCACCGCCGGCGGCAGGTGTAGCGGAGGCGTCCGCTTCGGGGCTCGCCTCTTCCCGATCGGGAAGCTCCTGGCCGAGGATGGCCAGCAGCCCGGTACCGGTGTACTCGACGTAGGTGTCGATTTCACCGTTTACCACTGCTTCGTGCGCCACCAGGGTGCCGCCCAGGTTGAGCTGACGCTCAACATCGAAGCCGTTACCTTCCAACAGCTGGGCAACAATTTCCCCGAGAAGAATGGACTCGGTGAAATCCTTGGAGCCGACGCCGATGGTTGGCAGGTCGTCTTGCGCGAACACAGCTGGCCCTCCCGCTACGGAGGCGACAACCGCGCCAGCGGCTGTCTTGGCCAAAAGTGAACGACGTGAGATGTGAAGACCCATGGGGTCATTTCCTTCCTGTGCATTCCGGGATGAATAACATTGGCCCGAAATGCCGTTCGGATGGTGCTGCGCGGGGGCCTTCCCCGCTATGCGTAAAACGCGTTTAGTTATCGCCGCCGATCAGGCCTTCCTCGGTGAGGAAGTTACGGGCGACATCGGAGAATTCCTGGCTCTCTTCGTCTACCTGGTAATTCAGCCCGGCCATGCGAGCGTCATCCAGCGTGCCAACGACTGAGTTGAGGATGTCACGGACATGAGGTGCGGCTTCCAGCAGATCCTGGCGGACGACCGGAGCAGCGAAGTACGGTGGATAGAAGGCAAGGTCATCTTCCAACAGGAAGAGATCCATCGATTCAACCCGACCGTCAGTTGCGAACGCGGTAATGATATCCACATCGCCGTTATCGACAGCGCTATACATCAACCCGGGGTCGAGACCCACAACGTCACCGAATTCGATTCCGTAGGTGGCCTCAAGGCCGGGGATGCCGTCCTCGCGCACAACAGCTTCCTGTGTTGCGCCGATTGTGAGATCTCCAGCAACGCCTTCCAGGTCGGAAACCTTGGTAAGACCGAGCTCTTCTGCGCGGTCGCGGCGCATGGCGAGGGCGTAGGTGTTATTGAATCCCCACGGTTCAAGCCATTCGACCTGGAACTGCTCGGGATATTCTTCAGCGACGATGTCGTAAACCGTCTGGGCAATTCCGTCTTCGCCGGCTTCTGGCGTGGCTCCTGATTCCGGGCTTGCGTCAGATCCCTCTTCGCTATCCGGGAGTTCCTCACCGAGGATGACCAGGAGGCCAGTACCTGTGTACTCGACGTAGGTGTCGATATCGCCGTTCACCATTGCTTCGTGGGCGACCACGGTACCACCAAGGTTAAGATTGCGCTCAACCTCGAAGCCGTTGTCTTCCAGCAATTGCGCCACGATTTCGCCCAGAAGAACAGACTCGGTGAAATCCTTGGATCCCACACCAACAGTCGGCAGGTCATCCTGCGCAGCAACCGCTGGTCCGCCTGCAAGAGTCGCGAGCGTTACACCCGCAGCTGTTTTACCGATAAGTGATCGTCGTGAAATATGATGTGTCATTGTTCAGGTTCCTTCCTGTACATTCCGGGCATTTTGCCCGGAAGCCGATCGGGTGTGCAATGCGAGGAACATCCCCGCCTTGCGCTGCACCTGTTTAGCTGTCGCCGCCGATGATTCCCTGTTCGGTGAGGAAATCACGGGCCACGTCTGTGAACTCTTCGCCGCCGTCATCAACGCGGAAGTTGAGGCCCTGCATCGTAGAGTCATCGATCTTGCCAGCGAGCTGGTTAAGGATCTCTTGTGTTTCCGGGGCCTTCTCAACGATCTCGGCTCGCACAAGCGGGCAAGCATAGTACGGTGGGAAGAATCCCAGGTCATCTTCCAGGAGAACAAAGTCCATCGACTGGATACGACCATCGGTTGCGAATGCCGAAATCACATCGACTTCGCCTTCTTCCAGAGCCGAGTACATCAGTCCGGAAGCCATGCCACTGGTATCACCAAAGGTCATTCCATAGAGATCCTGAATGCCGACCAGTCCGTCATCGCGTACGAGGAACTCCTGCGAGCCACCGAAGTGCAGCTCATCTGCCACTGGAATCAGGTCGGAGTAGGTCTCAATTCCACGCTCTTCTGCATCTTCCCGACGCATGGCGAGGGCATAGGTATTGTTCAGGCCAAGAGGATCGAGCCAGATGGTGTCGTACTCCTCTTCGTAGGTCTCCTTCACAACCTCGTAAACCCGATCAGTTGTTTCCTCGCTGGTATCGCCTTCCTCGCGGACATCCTCCACAGACATTCCGAGAATAATGAGCGACTGACCGGTGTAATCAACGTGGACGTCGATGTCACCAGCCTCGCGGCCTTCGTGTACCACGAACGTACCGCCGAGATTATGCTCTCGCTCGACCGGGTAACCGGCGTCTTCGAGCATGAGGGCCATCATCTCTGCCAGGATGAACTGCTCTGTGTAATCAGAACTGGCAACGACGATGGGATCCATATCTTCCTGCGCGAACGCCGGGCGTCCGAGCGTGGCAATAGCTGCTCCGGCTGCGGCTCCATGGATAAGTGAACGACGTGTAAGGTTCTTCAAAAAAAGACCCTCTCCTTCTTATATAGCAGCGGACAGTCGCCCGCTGCGCGAGTAAGCATGTTTTGGGTTGCGGCGTTGTTAATGCCAATTCACGGGTTAGACAGTAAGGCCCTTGGGAACCAGCATCTTGCGGATTTGCCCCATCACGATCTCGGCGGTCATCGCCAGAACGGCCACAGGTACTGCGCCTGCCAGCAAGATGGGGAAGTTACGAACCGCAAGGCCCTGCAGGATCCAGTCTCCGAATCCTCCGCCCCCGATGTATGCGGCCAGCGTAGCCAGGGCAATACTTTGCACCACGGCTGTCTGAACTCCCGCGAACATGAATGGAATGGCCAGTGGCAATTCCACCATCCGCAGAATCTGCATATCGTTGGCGCCCATTCCCTTGGCCGCATCAATCGTTGCGGCGTCTACGCTCTGAATACCAACGAGGGTATTGAGGAAGATGGGCAGAATCGCCAAAATCGTAAGCGCGAAGAGCGATGGTCGGAAACCAATTCCCATAATAGGAAGCATGAGCGCCAGCACAGCAAGGCTTGGAGTCGCCTGGCCGATATTGGAAATCCAGGTCATGGGCTTCTGTAGCACCTTGACGCGGCTGGTGATGATGGCCAATGGCAGCGCGATTACAAGCCCAATCACCACGGCCCACAATACCAGCGACATGTGCTGCCGGAAGAGTTCCCAGAACTTCTCCTGGTTATCCTGAATGTAGTTAATGAAATCTAGCGGATCTCTATTACCCATTTAGCGACCTCCTTCCGCTGAAGGGCGCATATCGCGTCGGAAGATCAGTACCAGACGTCCGATCAGGAAGTCGGCTACCAGTGCCAGTGCAATCGACATGATCGCTCCGGCCACCACGCGATCACGCATATTTGGTGATCGGATACCATCGAAGATCAGTCGGCCAAGTCCACCACCACCAATAACGGCAGCAATGACGGCGATACCGATGGCCGCGACAGTTGCGATACGCAATCCAGTGAGAATGTAGGGAAGCGCCAGTGGAAGCTCCACGTACCGAAGGCGCTGCAGGCGAGTCATGCCCATACCATCAGCAGCGTCCTTCGTGGCCTCATCTACCTCGTCCATACCAACGTACGTGTTACGGACAATTGCCAGCAGCGAATAGGCCACCAACGCGGTAATGGCCGTGGTTTTCCCGATTCCTGTATACGGAATCAGGATCGCGAAGAATGCCAGGCTCGGGATTGTGTAGAGCAGTCCTGTCGCGTTCAAGACCGGAAGCTGCAGGATTGGAACCCGGCTGATCAGGATCCCGATCGGGATGCCAATCACTGCTGCAATGAGCACGGCGGTACCAACGAGCTGGATATGATCCCAGGTCAGGAGAAGTACACGTTCAGGTTGTTCAAGAAGGTACCGCATCAGAACCTTCCTTCTCGGTATCGTCTTCCTCTTCCGGGAACTCTACGTCCTCGGATTCGGCTTCATAGCCCTCGGAAGCGATTCCCTCGCTAAGCACGTTCGCGAACTCTTCGTATGTTACGTAGCCCTGGGCGTCACCCTCACCGTTTCCAACCCAGAAGCCATCATAGCCACTGGTATCGGAGTTCGTGATTTCGCGGCTGGCTTCTGGCACCGAGAGGTCTCCCGGAATCAGGAGGCCATCTTCTTCGTACTCGGGTGCATCGCCCTTGGCCAACTCCGCGATGTACGTGTGTTCGAGTGCCTGAAGTGCGAACTCATCACCGATGAACTCACGAACGAAATCGGACGCCGGAGTTCGAAGCAACTCCGCTGGCGTACCGTTCTGCACCACTTCGCCGGCTTTCATCAAAATGATGCGATCGCCGAGCATAAAGGCTTCGTTAATATCGTGCGTCACGAACACGATGGTCTTCTTCACATCACGCTGCACATTACGCAGCCAGCGCTGCAACTGTGTTCTGGTGATCGGGTCTACCGCGCCAAACGGCTCGTCCATGAGAATGATGGGAGCATCTGCAGCAAGCGCGCGAGCAACACCAACGCGCTGCTGCTGACCACCGGATAGTTGCTTCGGGAAACGATCAGCGTACATCTCTGGATCAAGGTCCACGAGATTCAGGAGCTCTTCAGCACGCTTCCGTCGTCGCTCTTTGTCCCAGCCAAGAAGCTTGGGAACAATCGCAACGTTTTCAGCTACGGTCACGTGTGGCAACAAGCCACCCTGCTGAATCACGTAGCCGATGTGCCGACGAAGATCCACGACATTGGCGGAGTCAGTGTCCTGTCCGTTTACGGTGATCGTGCCGGAGGTTTTCTTCTCCAGGCGGTTAATCATCCGCATGGTCGTGGTCTTACCTGAGCCAGACGGCCCAATCAAAACGGCAAGTTCACCTTCGCCAACAGTGAAGCTAACGTTCTTCACCGCATGGAAGTCACCGTTCGGGGTGTCATACGTTTTGGTTACGTTTTCTAATGTAATCATAGGATTCTGTTATCACAGTCCTTGCCCTGTTTCAAACGTTCAATTTGGAACAGGATTGACGGGCGCAACAGTTAATAGCGTGCACCGCACGCCAATTCAATAAGCGCCCTACGTCTGTTTCAGCTATCCAAGTGTAAAACATGGGGTCAACCCCGCCTCGACGAACACTAAACTAATAAGCATTGTTGCAAGAAGCCGCACCGCCAGGTAGACGACTTCCCTTATTGAAATCTGAGATGATATTCTGCATTTACTGTGCCACCGCTCGTTCCACAGCAAAAAGCCCCACCTGGCTGAAATCAGCCGGGCAGGGCCCATTGTGCAGTTGATCGTGATCTAACTAGAGGATGACGCCATCCTTGTCCGCAACGGGCTGTTCAGCCTCTTCGCGGTCCACCGCGTCCGGAGTGAATTCCAGCCGCGCAGCCAGCTCAGGCGAGGCACGCATCACCTTGTCGGCAATTTCGTTCGTCATTTCCGGATTGCTCTTCAGGAAGATCTTCACGTTCTCGCGTCCCTGTCCGAGTCGCTCCTCGCCATAGTAGAACCAGGCACCACTCTTCCGCACAACTCCGATTTCAACAGCTGTATCCAGAATCGAGCCAGCGGCAGAAATACCTTCGTTGTACATGATGTCGAACTCTGCCTGGCGGAACGGCGGAGCCACCTTGTTCTTGATCACCTTCACACGGCAACGGATACCAATGGCATCCTGGCCATCTTTCAGGGTTTCAATGCGTCGGATATCCATACGCACAGAGCTGTAGAACTTGAGCGCGTTACCACCGGTTGTGGTCTCCGGGCTTCCGAACATCACCCCGATCTTCATGCGAAGCTGGTTGATGAAAATAACGCAGGTGTGCGAGCGGTTGATGGCACCGGTCAGCTTGCGGAGCGCCTGGCTCATAAGGCGAGCCTGGAGACCCACGTGCGAATCGCCCATGTCGCCTTCAATCTCGGCCTTCGGCACGAGCGCGGCAACGGAGTCAATCACAATCACATCCAGGCCACCACTGCGCACAAGCGTCTCTGTGATCTCGAGAGCCTGTTCACCGGTATCCGGCTGGGAAATCAGCAAGTTATCGAGGTCCACACCGAGCCGCCGGCCATATACCGGATCGAGTGCATGCTCGGCGTCTACAATCGCAGCGAGTCCGCCGCGCTTCTGCGCTTCAGCCACAATGTGCAGCGCGAGTGTCGTCTTACCAGACGATTCCGGGCCGTAAATCTCCACGATTCGGCCACGCGGCACACCACCGATACCAAGCGCAATATCAAGCGCAAGGCTACCGGTCGGAATGGATTCCACCCGCATTGGGTTCGTCTCATCCGGGTTCATCTTCATGATGCTGCCCTTGCCGAACTGTCGCTCGATCTGGGCAATGGCGTTCTCGGTCGCCTTCATTTTTTCTGTACGTAGTTTTTGCTGGTCGACCGTATTGGTATCTGTCATGAGGTCGGGTCCTTCTCTTGCGCATTGGCGCTGTGCCGGTGCTTCGTTCACCGTGGAATGTTCCGC
>CAZYDY010000092.1:0-7145 GCA_964646245.1 uncultured Sphaerobacteraceae bacterium | reverse complement strand
TCGTTACCGGCACTGGCATCGAAGTAGATACCGGAATCGATCTGATCCAGCTGAACCCGGAAGCCGATTTCCTGCAGGTTTGCCTGCACCACCGACTGGATTTTCTGGCGGACGGAGTTGACGCTGGTTGCGAAGTGGACGTCGAGCGTTACGCCGTCCTTCTCACGAACACCAGAATCGTTCAGTACCCAACCGGCATCCTCCAGGGTCTGCGCGGCCTTTTCAGGATCGTATTCGTATTCAGTTGACGTGCTAATGACAGCCTCGTCACCATATACGACGTTCGTTGCGAGTTCCTGGCCCTGGCCATAGAAGTTTTCAACCATCTGCTGGCGATTAACACCCAGGACAATGGCTCGGCGAACAGCATCATCCGAAAGGAATGGATGCGGCGTGTTCATTTCACTTCGCTGACCGTCTACCTCAGTATCCGGATCGGAGAAGTTGAAGTTGACTCGCTCTACCGTCACGGAAATGCCGGGAATCGCGAGGACTTCGCCCGGATTCTCTTCAGCTTCCATTGCGGAGAGAACATCCGGCTCAAGCGCCAGGTTCCATGCGTAGTCAAACTCGCCGGTCTGAATTACGGCGCGTGCAGCAGCAGCGGCATCTCCGCCACCCTTCAGCAGCACTGTCTGGAAGAACGGCTTGTTCGGCTCACGGTAGTTTTCGTTTGCCTGGTATACGGCCTCGTCGTTTGGCGTGAACGATTCCACGACATACGGTCCGGTTCCGATGGGATTCACAACGAAATTATCGTGTGCACCTTCCACCTCGAGGATGTGCTTCGGATACACGAAGCCAGTGCTGGTTCCGGCGAACGGGTCAAACCAGAACGGGTTGGCAGATTTGAAGGTCACCCGGATAGTGAGTTCATCAATGATTTCATACGAATCAATTGGATCGTAACTATTGATGTTCACCGAGTTGTTCTCGGTGTTCTTCACCCAGTCGATAGTGAACGCAATATCCTCAGATGTCAGCGGCTCGCCATCGCTCCAGACAACGTCCGGAATCAGGGAGAGTTCTACCCAGGTAAGGTCTTCGGCCAGTTGGCCGTTCTCTACCGATGGAAGCTCCGTGAGGAGGTTCGGCACCATGATGGCCTCAGGCGTGTAGTGGATCAGCGGTTCCATCACCAGCTGGGCGGCCAGGAAATCCTTGGTGCCTGAACTGATGTGCGGGCTCATCAAGGTTGGGGCCTGCCACTGAATAAGCTTCAGCTCACCACCCTCTCCGCGAGTCTGGTTCTCGGTGTTCTCAGATGGAATACCAGGCGCGCCGGCTTCCGGGCTGGCAGCCGGAGTGCCATCGGCACCCTGGTACACAGCGAAACCGTTTCGGTATCCGTTCTTGGCGGATACGCCAGCAGCGTTGGCCAAAACAAGCGCCGCGCCACCGGCAATGCCGAGGCCTGCTGCCCGGTTCATAAAGTCACGCCGTGAAATCTCACCTGAAGTGAGCCCATCGACAAGTGTTCGGAGCTTTCCGTTCTGCACTATGAGTCCCTTTCGTTTGGAACCTAAGAATCGTACGTCCAACCACTGATCCACGCTACGGCGGGTCCGCCAATATGGGTGTCCGCGGACCCGCCATCTCGCTATTGATCTTTTCGAACGTTAGCACTCACCTTACTCGAGACAGCGTCTCATTGGCAATAGGTGACCGGGTTAATCCTCCGCAAGATTCCAGTTCGCGATGTTGGCATACGCTCCGGAGAAAGAACCAGTAATGAGGTTCTTGAGGCGCAGCCGGTTTGAACCGAGGCTGCCTCCGCCCACAACCACAATCGGAACAATCACATGGTTATGCATGACCATATCGCTCATTTGAACGAACAGATCAGTCAGGGCGTCGGGATCAGTTTCGCCGCGCGCTGCCCTCCAAAGTTCGTCATACTCGTCGTTTATCCAGCGGATGTTGTTGCTTCCGCTCCAGCCGTTGGATTCCTGGGCAACATTTTCCCGGTTAGGCCCGCTGTACCACTGCTCCATGTACGAGAGCGGACGGATACCGCCTTGCGGCATGATGTAGAGCATCAGGTCCCACGGGAACTTGTTGAAGCTCTGGTCATTCCCCGGCGATGCATCGAAGAAGATGCCGGAATCCACAGTATCAAGCTGGATTCGGAAGCCGATATCTTCGAGATTCGATTTCACAACTGTCTGTGTTTTCTGTCGCCGACTTGCGATCGGTGAAGCGAAGACAAGGGAAAGCTCAACGCCATCCTTGCTGCGTATATCACCATCAAGCACCCAGCCTGCATCCTCCAGCACCTGCGCAGCCGCATCGGGATCGTAGACATACTCGGTATTGGGGGAATCCAGCAATGGATCGCCTGCGATCACGTCCTTGGCAGCCGTGGCACCCATGCCGTAGAACTCATCGGCAATCAACTGTCGATTGATTCCCAACGACATCGCTTCACGAACAGCAGGATCACTCAAGATCGGGTGAGGCGTGTTCATCTCACTGATCTGACCATCGACTTCGGTCCAGGGATCACTGTGGTTGATCGCCATGCGCTCGATGTTCACCGGTGGTGCAGGAATCACAACGCCGTTGGAATCATCCCCGAGCATGCTTTCCAGAACCTCGGGCTCAACCTGCGGGCCCCAGGCGAAATCAAATTCTCCGGTCTGCAGCACCGCACGTGCGGCTGCCGGGGCATCGCCGCCACCCTTCATATATACGCGCTCAAAGTATGGCTTGTTCGGCTCTCGGTAGTGCTCGTTCATGATGTAAACGACTTCGTCGTTCGGCACAAAGCTTTCAACCTTGTATGGCCCGGTGCCGATTGGGTTCATCACAAAGTCGTCATGCGCACCCTCTACCTCAAGGATGTGCTTTGGATAGAGCGGACCGTTGGTATAGCTTGTAAATGGTTCGAACCAGAACGGGTTCACTTCGCTAAATGTGACGAGTGCGCTGAGTTCATCCACGACTTCGACCGACTCGATGATCTCGTATGAACCACGCGCTGTCGCGGTATTCTCTTCGTTCAGCACCCACTCCACGGTGAACTTGATGTCCTCTGCGGTTACTGGCTCACCATCACTCCAGAGAAGCCCTTCCTTAAGCCGCAGGGTGACCGAAAGCCCGTCTTCTGCGAGCAATCCGTTTTCCAGCGATGGCACTTCATCAATGAGGACACCATAGAGCTGGGCATCCGGAAGGTAATCCAGCAGCGGTTCAACCACAATGCGGGCAGCGTCATAGTCCTTGTATCCGGTGGAAACGTGGGGGCTCAGAATGGTTGCGGCCTGATATTGAATGATACGAACCTCACCGCCCTCACCACGAACCTGGTTCTCCGTACCTTCGTCGAATGGAGTTCCATCCGTTGCGAACACATCCTCCCCTTCAGGAGTTGCATCCTGCGCGGCAACGCGAGATGTTACGGCCGTGACCAGTGCCGGGGCAATGCCAAGCGCCGCGGCTGCCTGAGCGAACTGACGCCTGGAAATACTGCCATTGCGGAGTTTCGATACGAGCTCTAATCCGGACAAGTTGTTCGTCGACATTGTGGATCCTTCTTGAGTTACATGGATAACAACCAAATAAGACATCCACGCAGCGTTGCGTAGGTACGGGCATCAACGCCCCTGGGTTTCTCCGGGCTCCTCCTCTCTTCGTTTGGAGCGAGGTATTGGCCTCGCGCGTTGGCTATTCAACAATCGGGTATTAAATGCATGGTAGGCGTGGATCATATTTTGAGCAATGGGTAGTGGCGAGTGTGCCAGTTTTTCCACTTGACCGAATCCGATAACGGTAAACTCACATCCCGCCTAATAAAGAGGACCCGATCACTGCAGTGTCGCGTTCCTGGACAACCCGGATTGGTAGCAAAAAGCGCATCCAGCGTAAACTTCGATTCGTATACTGTCCTGGAAGGAATGCCCGTGAATTCGAACAAACTCTTTTCACTCTTTCTGGCCATTGCGGGAGCTATTGGTGCGCTGGCCTCCAGCATTCTGATCGTGGAGCGGATCCATCTCCTTGAGGATCCGGACTATGTGCCGATGTGCAACATCGGTGAGGCTCTGAACTGCGCCACAGTCATGACCTCGGATCAGGCTGCGGTGTTCGGATTTCCAAATCCAATCATCGGAATCGTCGGCTTCGCAGTGGTGCTAACCATAGGCATGGCGGGCCTTGCTGGTGCATCGTTTAAACCCTGGTTTTGGGGAGGTCTTCAGCTTGGCCTTATCTTCGCCTTCGTATTCATTCACTGGCTGATGTACCACACCCTCACAAGCATTCGTTCTCTTTGCCTCTATTGCATGGTGGTTTGGGCGGTGACAGGTCCCCTGTTCTGGTATGTAACCATTCGAAACCTGGGTGCGTTCGATGACCCTGAAACCGATGAACCCGGCTTACTGACAGACACCACAATTGCCCGGTTCCACTGGGCAGTTCCGGTGGTTTGGTACGCAGTTGTGAGCTTCTTCGTGGTGAACACGTTCTGGCTGTAACATGAAGCGGATGACACTTGAAAGGGACCAATGGTCGACTCCCCACATGTTCCGGGCACCAGGATCAAACCGCTCGCGGCGATAGTGATCGCGCTCGCAGTGGTTGCCTCGATATTAGGTATTGTCAGTGCCGGAGACAACGTACTGGGGTGGGATGTTTCACTTGCCAAATGGATCCAAAACTGGCAAGGAAGCCTGGGCGAACGGCTCTACACCATCGGGGATATCTTGGGGACAACCTCGATTGCAGCCGCTATCACCGTGGTCGCGCTAATTATCGCCATCGCACTCAAGCAGATGCAGATTTCCGTGTTTCTGGTTCTGGTGTTGTTGTTACGTTTGGCGGGTATCCAGCTCAAACCGCTGTTCGATTCTCCACGACCGACGGAAGAGCATCTGCGGCTGCTGGAGACGTTCGACGGCACCGGTTACCCCAGCGGGCACAGCATGACAGTCGCAATGGTATCCGCGATGTTGGTGCTGATTTCGTGGAGGAATCTCAGCGATGTTCGCCTGAAATGGGCGATTTCAGCAATAGCCGCTATAGCGATTACCCTGGTTGGATGGAGTCGGGTTTGGTCTGGAGCACATTGGCCGAGCGACGTACTGGGAGGCTGGGGCTACGGAATAGCACTGGTACTTGGCGCATGGATTCTCTCGGACGCCATAGCACTCAAAATCTCAGAATCGCGAGATATGGCTCCGCGAATCGCCACAGACTGACAATCACCAAAAACATCGCAATAAAGCGTGCAATGGTATCGATTGCTCCGTTCGATTTCCCACGGAGAGGTTTCGGCAGTACCCAGTATTTGGTGTTGCTCAATGGCAGGAGTGGCCGCACTCCGGCGTGCGTACATGCATCCGCAACAACGTGACTGAGGAATCCAGCCGCGAACGCAATACTCCAGACCTGGATTTCGTACGGCGACAAGCTAAACCAGCTGAACTGCGCCACCGCTATTTCCAACACGAGATACAAACCGAGCGCGAATGCTGCCCCAATGAAGACGCTGTGGCTGGCGCCACGGTGTTTGAGGCGAGAACTGAGATCGGACCGAAGATCTACCCAGTCCGGGTAGCCTCCGCCAACCATTCCGAGCCACACCGCGCCGACGGCGGCAGCCGGAGATAGCGAAGCGGCGATGGGCATTGCCACCGCCGCTCCCAACAGAATATGTGTCGCCCGTTTCAACGAAGCTCACCTATCCCGCTATGCGATTACCAGCGATCGCGTCGCTGACGACCGCCGCTATCGTTGCGGGGTCCGCGTCCGAAACCACCACGTGCGGCACCACCACGGCCAAAGCCGCCTTCGCGTGGTGCACGTTCGGGGCGAGGTCCGCGACGAGTGTCGCCTCCCCCGCTACCGCTTGATTCCTGGGCGATTTCAACATTCACGGACTTACCCTTGATGCTGGAGCTGTTCATGACATTCATCACGCGCTCGGCATCACCAGTGGGGACGTCCACAAAGCTGAAGGATTCGTGGATATCGATCGCCCCGATAGAGCGGCCCGGGATGTTCGCTTCGTTGGCGATGGCGCCCACGAAGTCCTGCGGTCGGACACGCACATTGTGACCGATGTTAAGGAAGAGACGTGTCATGCCAGGTTCCTGGCTACGTCCGCCGCCACCACTGCGTGGGGCTCGTGGTGCGCGGTCGCCGCGATCACCACGGCGATCATCCTGCTGGCGATCTCGCTGCTGCTTGCCACCGAAGTTGGCGAGCATATCGTGTCCGCTTGTATCCAGGGTTCCCTGACCGGTTTCCTCGGCGTACATGTGGAGCAGTGCAGCAGAGAGCTGCTTCAGATCGACATCTTCACCCAGGTCTTCGATCGGACCAACGTAGGCTTCGTAGGATTTTTCATCCTCAACCACCTTACGCATCAGATCAACAAGCTGCTGGCGTCGGCGAACATTGACATCGTCCTGGCTCGGGAGACGCTTCGGCTCGATGGTTGCACGTGTGGTGCGTTCCACCTGTCGCAACCAGCGGAACTCACGCGGGCTGACGAGGGTGATGGCCTCGCCTGTGCGGCCGGCACGGCCGGTACGGCCAATACGGTGCACGTAGGTTTCGTGGCTTTCTGGCACATCGTAGTTGATAACGTGGCTTACTTCAGGCACGTCCAAACCACGAGCCGCGACATCTGTCGCGATCAGGATCTCGGCCTGACCTGCGCGGAAGCGGCGCATGACGCGGTCACGCTGTACCTGGCTGAGGTCGCCATGCAGTGTTTCCACCGGCATGCCACGCTTCAGCAGGGCTTCGCCCAGCTCATCGACATTGCGCTTGGTGCGGCAGAAGATGATGGCGCTGGTCGGGTTCTCGGCTTCGAGAATCCGGGCGAGGGCCTCGGTCTTCTTGCCACGAGGGAACTCGTAGCTGGTCTGGTTGATTTCAGCGACCGTCATCTCCTTGCCACGTACGGAGATCCGCTTTGGATCACGCATGTACGTGTTGGCGAGATTGGCGATACGCTGCGGCATGGTGGCGCTGAAGAGTGCGGTCTGTCGCTCCGCAGGCACTTCCTTCAGAATCGTCTCGATGTCGTCAACGAAGCCCATATCGAGCATTTCGTCAGCTTCATCCAGGACGAAGAAGCGGAGGTCATCCAGCTTCAGGGTGCCACGACGCATGTGGTCCATCACGCGGCCGGGCGT
>CAZYDY010000091.1:0-7163 GCA_964646245.1 uncultured Sphaerobacteraceae bacterium | reverse complement strand
TTTGAGACGGAAAGGAACCAGACAATCGGCCTGAAAGCGGATGAAAGAAATTTCATCATTGGTGCTACGAGGCTGGAGACCGTCTCCGGGTGTTGCAGCGCAAGTTGTTTCGGCACCAGTTCACCGATAACAAGTGAGAGGTACGTGATCAACACGACCACAAGGAAGCCGGCGAACCGGGTGCTATCGGAGGAGAAGCCAGGCAGGTTACCGAGCAGGTTTGCAACCGGTTCGGTAAGCGTGGCGCCACCAAAGGCACCGTTGGCAATACCGATGAGCGTAATACCAATTTGAACGGTAGAAAGGAATTTGCCCGGATCGGAAGAGAGATGAATGGCGATCGCTGCGCCCTTATTTCCATTGTCGGCCATCTGCTGGAGTCGACTGGTGCGCGCGGATACGATGGCCAATTCGGTCATCGCCAAAACACCGTTGAGAAGAACCAACAGCAAAATCACAGAAACATGTAAGCCAACCACGAAAGTGGGATTCCCTTTCCTAAGTGTGAGGTCATTCCACACTGTACCTTTGTGTGGAAAATGCAACGTAAAACGTTGGTATCATTGTACGTCATGCGAAACGCACAATGTGGACACATTCAGGAGTACTCATGCAGCAACCCGTAACAGATGCACGAACGATCACAGACACCGTTGACCGTATTGTCTCGGAAGTGGAAAAGGTCATTGTCGGCAAGCGAAAGGTGATCACTCGGGCAGTCATCGCGATGCTGTGCGAGGGCCATGTGCTCCTGGAGGATGTACCCGGGCTTGGCAAAACCATGCTGGCGCGCTCGCTGGCAGCTGCGGTCGGTGGCGACTTCAGCCGCGTGCAGTTCACACCGGATTTGCTCCCCACCGATATCACCGGTGCCATGGTCTTTGATCCGCGCACCGCCGAGTTCAGCTACCGCGAGGGTCCAATCGTCACCAACGTACTGTTGGCTGATGAAATCAACCGCGCCGGACCGCGCACGCAATCCTCCCTGCTGGAAGCCATGGAAGAACGTCAGGTATCGGTAGAGCGCCATTCCGTGAAACTGCCGCGACCATTCTTCGTAATCGCAACCCAGAACCCTGTGGAACTTGAGGGCACGTTCCCGCTGCCAGAAGCACAGCTGGATCGCTTCCTGATGCGACTTTCAATTGGCTATCCGGAACTGGACGACGAGCGTGAAATGCTGCGCCGGTTCCGTGAGAACGTGCCGTTGGAACAGGTGAAAACCGTCGCATCGCCCGAAGAAATGCTGAGAATCGTTGCAGGAATCCGGCACATCACTATTAGCGAAGTTGTAGAGGGTTACCTGCTCGAGATCATACGTGCCACTCGCTCGGATGAGATGCTCGACGTAGGGGCCAGTCCTCGAGCTGCTCTCGCGCTCGCACGCGCAAGCCAGGCGTACGCCGCAACACAGGGACGCGACTACGTGCTGCCGGATGATGTGCGAGAGATGGCACCAGATGTGCTCGCGCATCGATTGCTGGCTACAGCACAAGCCGAATTGCTTGGTACCACCCAGGCCGACATCGTACGCAAGGTGATCGAAAAGATCGAGGTGCCGGTCGAATCCGGTAACGTGATCTAACGCATGCAGCAAACCTTGAACCCGAGCACTAATTGGTACACCAGGCTACGTGACTGGTGGGAGAACCCGGACGCGGATGTCGATGTCCGCAAATGGGTTGGTTATGGTGCGCTCCTTGTCGTGGTGGGTGCCCTGATGCGAACGCCACTGATCGCGATGCCCGGGATTTTCTCGATCGCCATTGGCCTGATCATGCGATTGTGGTGGGATCATGCTATGCGCAACCTCACCTACGAGCGCACATTCAGTAACAAGCGCGCCTTCTATGGTGATGAGGTCATCATGGAACTCACCGCCACGAATGCGAAACCACTACCGCTCACACGTGTCGATGTCATAGAACAAACCAGCCCGCGTGCCAATGTTCGCGGTCAACGTCTTTATCCATCCGCCAACACGCGCAACAAGAATTTGCAGTCCATGTTCAGCCTTGGAATGTACGAACGGGTCGCCCAGCGCTACATCATTGATTGCACCCAACGAGGCTGGCAACGCTTCGGACCCACCAAACTTATTGCACACGATCCGTTTGGAGTTGCCTCCAGGGATCTTGAACTGGACGACGTCTCGGGCGTGCTTGTTTATCCGCGAATGGTGCCGATGGCCGATTTCGTGGTCTCTGCCCGACAGCCCCTCGGTGATCTGAAGCCGGTAACGCCACTGGTGGAAGATCCGATGCGTATTGCCGGAGTGCGTCCGTATGTTCCGGGTGATAGTCCACGCCGCATCCATTGGCGCGCCACCGCGCGCACGGGCGAAATGCAAACCAGGTTATTCGAACCGAGTGCATCACCGGTTGCGGCGATATTCCTCGATACCATTACCTTTTCGCATCTCTGGGAAGGCCAGAATTCTGACTTGCTGGAGCTGTGCGTCGTTGTCGCAGCTTCCATGTCGCGGCAGCTCATTGAATCCCGACATCAGGTGGGCCTCTACGCAAACGCACCGATAAGCGACCAGTCCAAATCGGTTCGCATTTCTCCCGGTCGGCGCGGTGGGCAACTCCAGAAAATCCTTGAGCACCTCGCCATGTTGCAACCGGCGTTCGGTGACAACATTCAAACCATGATCGGGCGGGAGCTTTCACGGCTACCGTGGGGTGCCACTGTTGTCGTGATCACCGCGCATCTCACACCAGATTTCCAGAGATCACTTCTCCGAATGGCGCGGAGTGGTGGTGCAAGTCGGTTTGTCATTGTGACAATCGGTGAAGTGCCCGAGTTGTTCCCCGATATACGGAAGCGATTCCAGGTCTATCACCTGGGCGGAGAGGAGGCGTGGGATGAAATCGAATCCATTCAGCTCAACCTCCTCTAGCGGAATGCTCTCACGATTTGATCCGTCCGCAGTGCTGTTGCCAATCTTCATCGGCTTCCTGCGGGCTGCGCCGTTCGTACCCTTTATCGCAATGGGGCTTTCACGAGACTTCGGTGTCAGCACCGATTATCCTGCGCCAAACGGCTGGTGGCTCGCACCGATCGGTGCAATTGGTTTCTGGAGTGTGCGCTGGCTACCTAAAGTCGTGCGCGATGCGCGCATCGTCAACCTTCTCCTGCTGCTCATTGGTATTGGTGGCTGGGTCGCCTGGATGGCGATCGAGCCCGAATGGCATGTGGGAGAGGTGCTGCGAGATCCCATCTCGATGGTGAGTGGTCGCGGCCAATTCGGCTGGACGTTTGTCATCACCATCTTCTTCTGGCTACTCACGCTGAAACTTGCGCTGGATGAACGTGAGCAAAGCCCCGAAGGCGTGCGTGGCATTATGGTGCGCTCACTCGTCGGTGTCATGGCCGGTATCGTGCTGGCGGCAGTTGTCGGCGGAAACGTGGGCGATGACGGACTCGAGGTCGGATACGTCGCGCTGCCAATAGCGCTTATTTCCGGCATCGGCGCAGTGGGCCTCAGCGAAATGATCTCCACGCGGAACACAGCACGACGGCGTGGAGCAACCGTTCCTGGCTGGAGTCGGTGGGGGCGAACCTTCCTCGGTTCGGCAGCCATCGTTCTGGTCATTACCTTTGTGGCAGCGGTTTTATTCGGCCCCGGGTTTCTTGCCCTCGTCGTGGACACCCTGGCGACAATCTGGAGTGGTATTGCTACCGTACTGCTTTGGATTATGTGGGTCGTCGTGTACGGAATCTACTGGATCGCGCGGGCATTCGTTTGGCTCTTCAACCTCCTGTTCGACGCAAGTGTCGAGCCAATGGAAATGCCGGATATGGGAGGCGTACCAGAACAGGAAGCAGGCGAGCCAGCAGAGCAGCGAGAAGAAGAGCCGTGGAAGTATGCGTCTCTCGTCCGAATGGGCGGCATCATTGCGCTCGTAATCGTCGCCGCGTTGGTCATTTCTCGTTTCATTCGGTTTCGACAATCGGACGAAGAACTGGATCCGAATGAGGAACGTAGCAGTGTCTTCTCGGGGTCCCTGCTTCGCAATCAGTTGCGAAACCTCTTTCATCGACGAGGACACGGAAACCGACCGCGTAAACTCGATCTCTCCAGGGAACCAGAATCCGTGCGGGAATCAATGTTGTATCTCCAGGTGCTCGCGACACGACTCGGAATCGGTCGGGATATCATGGAAACCCCGCATGACTTTACTACCCGCCTGGGTAAAGAATGGCCGCAACTCGCCGAGCCGCTCGGTGAGATTCGCGATCGGTATGAGCGGGTACGCTATGGCGAATCCGAGGAAGACCGGCAGGCTGTAATCATTGCCTGGTCAGAGATTTGGTCATCACAGCAGGAGCTACCTGGCGCAACCGGATAACGACACTTACAAAAACACCCAGCTGGAGGAATCCAGCTGGGTGTTTGCTCTTGGTGCCTGTTTGCCTAGTTACGAAGTCCGGCAGCGACGAAGAGTTTTTCGTTCGCTTCCCACGTTCGCCTGGCGGCTGCCAGCGGATCCGTCGCTGCCAGATCGTTGATCTCCTGGCTGAACGGCTCGGCGGCGACTCCCACGTTCACGCCAATTGCCTTCAGCTTTTTGAGCATCTCCGCGGCCGGAATCACTCCCGTTGCCATCGGCAGTTCCCGGGAAAGGTCCTGCTGCTCGTCGATTTCCAGGCCGAGTGGAGCATCATTGGTGTGTACCAGCTGCACATCTTCAGCCTTCAGTACATCCATTTCTTCCAGGGTGCC
Organism: uncultured Sphaerobacteraceae bacterium; assembly: GCA_964646245.1. Lineage (GTDB taxonomy): Bacteria > Chloroflexota > Chloroflexia > Thermomicrobiales > UBA6265 > UBA6265. The sequence goes on along the minus strand of CAZYDY010000091.1, from coordinate 2,434 downwards.
GTGCGCGCAGTAGTGATGCCACACATCGAACAACACCCCGACATTGCCGGTACCCACGTCCTTCGCGAACGCCAGCATATCCTGCATCTTGTAGATGAATTGGTATTCGAACTGGTCCCGCAATGTCTTCGGGGTGATGAACTCAATGCCGATACGAATGCCCCCGGCATTGAGCGCCTCGGCCAGTGGCTTGAGGCGCGTTTGGAGGTACTCGTACTGCTCATCGTACGGGCGATCGTTGTTTGCGGGCATGATTCCGGTGGTGACGTTGGTAGATCCAAGCTGCTGCGCCAGGTCCAACGCTGGCTTCAGCGCCTCGATCTCCCCGTCTCGGGTTGCATCGTCCTGCCAATTGACTCCGGTGTTCCACACGCCAGGAATCACTTCGCCGAAGAGCTCCTTAAGCGCCGGGACGCCATGTTCATCGGCGTAGGCTTTCGCCTCAAAAATATCGAAGGCAACACCTTCGAACCCCGCGTCGCGAGCGAGCTTAATGGAATCTGCGAGCGAGATGTTGTGGATGCCTATTGTTCCAGGAATTAGTGCGTTGTACATATTCGCCTCCTGATTGGTTGGTTACGCGAGCACGTCGTCCAGTACTTCTACATCAAACGGCGTCGGTTCACCCTTGCCGGCAACCGGATCCTGACTCGGATCCTCCGGCAGGGAGACCGTCTGGCCCAGCTTCGCGCTGAGATAGGCTCCCTTGATCACCTGGAGCACACGAATGGCGGTATCGATATCCGCCGGATTCGAAGCACCGTCGCGAACCACCTGAATGAACTGGCCGATTTCGGCAGTAAAGGTATGTGTGCCTGGAATCTCACGTCGCGCCGCTTCGTCCCAGCCATAGAGTTGGTGGGTCACAAACGTCTTGCCGCCACCAACGGCGCCGAGTGATCCACTCACTTCGAACTGCCGGGCGCCATCGACATCAAACGCCCAACTGGTGAGGATTTCACCAACGGCACCGCTTGCGAATCGCACGGTTACCTGGCCTGTGTCTTCGGTCGGCCAGTCGGCGATGTGGAAGCGACTCAGGAACCCGGTAACTTCAACTGGTCGATCTTCGCCAGCGAGAGCCAACAGGCGATAGGTGCTGTGGTAGCCGGTATCGAGTAGCTCGCCACCACCCGCAGCCTTCACATCCGTGCGCCATCCTCGTGGTCCGGCCGGTGGCAACTGTGCGTAGCTGTACGGATCGTATGCCTGGTTTCGGAATGTCTCGATAGACCGCATCAGGAACGTCTTGCCAATGACACCAGCAGACATGAGGCGTCGTGCCTCGATCAAACTCGGTTGAAACACCTGGTTGTGTCCGCTCATGAACGGCACACCGGATTCTTCAACGACTGCCTTGATTTTGCGGGCATCCTCCAATGAGGTGCAGAGTGGCTTCTCGCACAGCACGGCCTTGCCAGCCTTCGCTGCGGCGATCACGGCATCGGTATGCAGGTGGTGAGGCAGGCAGATATCGACCACATCCACTGCGTCGTCGGCCAGCATCGCCTCGAGCGATGGATAGATCGCGGCTTTGCCACCTGTATGTTCCAGGTTGAACGCGCTCGCCCGCGTGGAATCGATCTCCGCAATGGCCGCGATCGTTGCGTACTGCGGATAGGCGTTCCAGCCAATAGCGTGCTGCGCGGCAATACCACCCGAACCAATGATTCCGACGCGCAACGGGGTTGTACTCATTCTGAAAAATCTCCAATCACAGTTCGTGAGGACAGACCTCTCTGTCCATCAGCCGCCGTGATTGTAGTAGCAAGGGTCAGGAGTGTGAATAGCCGGGATGGTAAACGTGGTCACGCCATCTCTAAAGCCACAGGCATTCGCCGCATACGGCTGTAAGCGATAATCGCCAGGCCCACGATGATGAACGCAATCAAGAGGCCTCCGCATGTTGTCGCCACGCCGGTATAGCCGTTGCCATACGTGGTGTGGTTGACGAAATCGTATGGATACCAGCCATTCTGGTTACCACGAAACAGGAACCACCCCAGGTAGAGGAGCGGGTAAATCGGGTAGAGAAAGGCTGTCCAGCGTTTGGTTCTTCCGCCCAACGGCACAATGAGGATATCGAGCAGCATCACTATCGGCAGCAGCTGGTGCATCACACTGCTGGCCCAGGTGTGCTCGGTTGTGGTGAACGGATTGTAGACACCGCCAAGCAGGGTGGCGAACACGATTCCGGTCACCAACATCGAGATCACCGCGATGCCGCGTATAACGTCCCACCACGCCGGGTTCTTCACCTTCGCGAAGAAGAGCGCTCCAATAATCAGCACCACACCGGAGATGAGGCTGCTTTGGTTGGTGAAAAAGTTCCAGAAGTATTGGTCGTCCTTTTCGCGAAAGTTCCAGACAATCGCGTACAGGGCAAGGACTCCGAAGAACAAACGATACAGGCGAATCCAGGAAGGCAACATTG
>CAZYDY010000090.1:5012-7203 GCA_964646245.1 uncultured Sphaerobacteraceae bacterium | reverse complement strand
TCGCGGACGGGCATGCGGATTTGCTTTACCTGATCGACGTGGCGAGCCATGTAATCCAGCACATTCAGCTTGCCGTTCATGGTGCTCCAGAAAACTTCTGGCGCCGTCATGATTTCCTTGTCGAGATCGAGCTTGTAGCAGATGCCGCCGGTGATTTCGTCGCCTTCGTGCACGCTCATGAACCAGGTCGGGTAGCGTTCTGCGCCGTTATCGAACCGCACGCGCGGCTGCAGCGACATGCCGTGAATACCTGCCTGGGCTCGCCCCAGGAATCCGTAGACCTCGTCCTTCACATCGGAGCTCAATCGATGTTTTACGGTGCCGTGCTTGGGGAGTTTGAGGTATGGAGCCAGGGCAGATGGATTGATACGCGCCCACAGCGGCACCTGCCAGCCGGAATATCCGAACTTCTCGTAATAGCTCGTCTTGAAGGGATAGAGCGTGCTCACAGCCTGGCCGTCTGCATGCATCACTTCGATGCTGTGGGTCATGAGTGCACGGATGTGTCCACCGCGGCGCGCAGCGGGCATACTCGCCACGCCAGTGATACCGCCCATCGGCATGACCGTTCCGCGGACATTTTGCGTCATGGGAATCACACCGACTTTCGCAACCGGCTCATCGTCCAGATAGCTGAAGAATATCTTGTCGTCGCTGCGTTCCTGCAGGTACTGCGCTTCCTTCTCCTTGTCAGGAACTTTTGGTGTGCTTACAAACGCGTAGTTTGACATCCGCAGGTTTGCAGGGTCGCTGCTTGGAACCTGCCTGATATTGAAAGTCTTGTCCGTCATGTAGTCGTCGCCCCTTGCGGGCGATGAGTCGCCCATGAGTCATATACCGCAAGAATGCTAACAGAGCGCCCAGATTTCATGAAAGGGAACACCACCTGGTGGCTGGCCAGGTGGTGTTCCAGGGGAAAGGGGATTGGGGACGTTTATTAAAGGAAGAACTGTGGATTGATGTTGAAGATCAGGCTCAAAACACCGTTCACTATCAGTGTCGCTATCCAGGCAATCAATCCTGTGACAATTGCGCGGCTGAGGCTGATATCCAGCGCGGCGCGGATTGCCAGCACCATGGTTCCCAGGAACCAGAAGAAGATGATCGTTGCGAAGACCCAGCCAATGAGCCACAGCCCGGAGAAGATTGAGAAGACAAACGGCGCGGAGGCATAGCCGACGATGCGCATGACGCGCTCGACTGAGCTGGTGGTTGTTGCTTCACCGGTGATGCGGGTGCCAACGAAGTAGATGACAGCCGCGGCCACGACCCAACCGAGCAGCATGGCAAGTACGGCACCGATAAGCGCTCCCGGGCCGGCGAAGAGCCGTCCCAGGCCAGAGGCGATCGCTACTGTTGCAACGACGATCGCTGCTTCAGTTGTCGCATTTGGATCACGCACGATTTCTTCGTATGCGCGAGTATTGAACGTCATCACATCCTTGGCGCGTTGAACGATCCTGTTTAGGGAAATGTTTGAGTTATCCATGAAATCCTCCCGAGGGTGTCTGCATTGCTGGGGCGCGTTAACCGCGCAATCCCGAACTTCTGACTCAAGTCTAGAAGTTCGGGATTGGTTTGATAGTATGGATAACCGGTAATTCTACCCGGCAGTATTTCCACCGTTGGTGCGGCTGGCTGGCATCCAGAGCATGGTCATGAGCACTGCGGCAGTGCCGGTTAATCCCACACCCAGGGCAATGTGCCATCCGGCGATATCGGCCATGTTGCTGCGGGTAGAGTATCCGAGACCGATCTGCGCAAAGGTGAATAGTGCCACCAGTGCTGACACGAGCATGAGTCCCATACCGACAGACTTGCGGATGTACAACACGAAGAAAATGACACCTTGCAGCATAGCCAGCACAAACAGCAGGTTGCCGAGATGCATGTGCCCAGTCAGCAGCCAGCCTTCCTGACGGTTGAACATTCCGTTGCCCACGAGGGCGGCGGTGACCACCATAAGAACGGTGAACAGGGTGACTATCCATTTGTTCACGGCGAATAGCGTTTTGTTTTGCATCATAGGTCGCGTGATCCTTAAGTGTGGTTGTCCACCAGTCGCTCCATTGCGACAGGTAGACCGTATCGTCCGCCTCCGAGTTTACGATGTTTTCACCTTATGGTGTCCGCAGTCATTCATCATCTAGATGCGAGTCTGGATGTTCGAGATCCCGGAGGGGCGACTGCC
>CAZYDY010000090.1:0-4912 GCA_964646245.1 uncultured Sphaerobacteraceae bacterium | reverse complement strand
CGACTGAGGCGGAACGGATTGAGATCGAAACGATCATCCTTGCCTTCCGTTACGAGGTTGGCGAGGATTTCGCCACTCATGGGACCGATGCCGAATCCGTGGCCGCTGAGTCCTGCTCCGACAACCAGGCCCGGGTTTTCCGGAACTGCATCGAACACCGGCAGTGCATCCGGGGTGCGATCTATCAGTCCACCCCATACGCGCTCAACACGGAGGTCGGCCAAACCCGGCAAGATCTTCAGGGCATTGCGTGTCATGGCGTCCATCGCGCTCACGGTCATACCGGTATTTGAAGGATTGTGCAGGCTGGTTTCGTTCCAGGGGGCACTGGCACCGATAAAACGAATCCGCCGTTCGGCTGTTTGGCGGGCGGCGAAGCTTCCTTCTGCGACACCCAATACGGGAGCAAGCGAAATGGATTCTGTGGGTGCCGTTTCCGCAACCGGGCACAGCACAACCTCCATTGGCAGGGAATGGCCCAGTGGCTCAAGCAGCTTCGGCGAATAGATTCCGGCTGCTACTACCACGACATCGGCGGAGTAGGTGCCGTTGTTGGTCGTTACTCCTGTCACACGGTCACCAGAGAGCTGGAGTTCCAACACCTCGGTGTTGTCTACGAACGTGGCACCCTGGCGCCTGGCGGCATTGGCATAGGCCTGGACGGTACGGATATTGTCGGCATGGCCATCTGTTGGGCAGTACGATGCACCGATAATGCTCTCGGCCAGTGCTGGTGCGATTTCGCGGGCCTGATTTCCATCGATAAATTCCATGGTGACACCGGACGCGTTACCTTCAGCAACGACCTGACGTACGGTATCGACCTGGTCGGGTGTGAGTGCCAGCCGGAGGTTGCCATCCTGCCGATAGTGGACGTCTGCACCCAGTTCTTCGCCAAGCGTTTCCCATCGCCGAATCGCCTCGCGGGCAATCGGGAGTTCGGCAACGTGCCGGCCGCTTTGGCGCACACCGGCAAGGGTCCAACCGCTGCCCATCGAATGGATGGATTCTCGCTCCAGCAGCGTGACCCGAACACCCCGTTTCCCCAGCTCGTAAGCTGTAGCGCAACCGGTGATTCCGCCGCCGATAACAATGACTTCTGCGCTGGTCATGACTTTGTAGGTCTCCCGGAAAAGCACCGATCCGGTGCACTAACCTGTTTGGGTCAGTATCACCGGATCGGTTGATGTTGTGAATACCTTGTTAGTTGGCCCTTGGATCCAGGATGTCCCTCAATCCGTCACCCACCAGGTTGAATGCGAACACTGCTAACAGCAACGCAGCACCGGGAGCGAGGCTCAGGAGCGGTAGATCCGCCAGACGCTCCGTACCATCACGGATCATCTGTCCCCAGGTGGGGGTAGGAGGCGGAACTCCGAGGCCGATGAAGCTCAGGCTGGCTTCCAACCGGATGGCCGAAGCCGTCCACAAGCTGCCGAGCACAATCATCTCACCAGCGATATTCGGGAGAATGTGCTTGGTAATAATTCTTGGAGTAGATTGCCCGCTTGCGCGTGCGGCCTCCACGAATTCCTTTTCTTTCAATCCCAGCACGGGGCCGTATGCGATACGGGCGAACCTGGGTGCGATGGTTAATCCAATCGCGATGATCAGTTTGCCCTTACCGGCACCGAGTACTGCCATCACCAGCAGGCCAGTGATGAGATCCGGGAAGCTCAGCATGATATCGACGAGCCGCATCAGCAGCGAATCAACGATTCCACCGAAGTACGCGGCGGCAACGCCGAGCGTAATGCCGATGACTGCCCCGATCAGCACGGAGTAGATACCAACTTCCAACGCCACGCGGGTGCCGTAAACGATACGGCTGAAGACGTCCCGGCCGTAGTTATCCGTACCAAGGAGGTTATCGGAAGAGGGCGCCGCGAACTTGTTGATGATGCTCTGGTCCAGCGGATCGTGTGGTGCTACCCAAGGGGCAAAAAGCGCCACAATAACCAGTGTGATGATCATCACCAAACCGACGAGGGCGGACTTGTTGTTTCTGAAAGATCGCCATGCACGTTGCCGTTGTGAGATGAGTTGTTTCCCTGGCAGGGCGGTGTTGCCACTATTGGCAGAAGCAGATGCGCTTGCCATGACTAATTCCTCACTCTCGGGTCAACGTACGTGTAAACGATATCGACGACGATATTAACAATGACGATGATGAATGCGTACACCACCATGATCGCCTGAACCATGTTGTAATCGAACTGCTGGGTGGCACCCACAAGCCGGCTACCCAGGCCCTGGCGGCCGAATACCTGCTCTGTCAGCACTGATCCACCGATCAGGCCGATGACGAAGATACCAACCAACGAAACGATGGGCACCATGGCTGCTCGCAGCGCGTGTCGGGTCATGACCTTGCGTTCGACCAAACCTTTGGCGCGGGCAGTACGGATGTAATCATCGTTCAGCACGTTCAGCATAACGCTACGGGTCATGCGGGTAACGTAGGCTGTTTCTACCATTCCCAATGTTACTGCCGGCAGTACCAACCGATGCAGGTTATCAACCGGATCGCTGAAGTCTCCAACGCCGATGGCCGGGAACCAGCCAAGCTTTGCGCTAAACACAAACATCAGGATCAAACCAATGTAGAACGCTGGCGCGGAGAGTCCGGCCAGCGATACAACACGGGTTATATAGTCCAGTGGGGTGTTGCGGCGCATGGCGCTAAGAACGCCCATAGGGATGCCGATAACCAGCGCAATGATGATTGCCGCAAGTGCGAGTTCCAGCGTGTGTGGAAGCAGGCTTTGGATCTGGTTCCACGCTGGCTGTCGGTTGATTAACGAATCTCCCAGGTCACCTTGAAGCAGGCCAAGAATGTAGTTCTTGTACTGCACAAAGAGAGAATCGTTCAGTCCCATCTGCTCGCGATAGGCTTCGATGGTCTCTTCACTGGCGTAATCGCCCAACACCGCGCGGGCTGGGTCGCCTGGAACCACTCGGACCACCAAAAAGATGATGGTCACTACAGCGAACAGTGTGGGGATGGCCAGCAGCAGACGTCTCAAGATATGTCTGAACATGGGCAAACCTTACAAATGGATTTTGAAATTGAAGAATGGCCCGGCCGTTGCCGGGCCATTCTTCTTCGTTACAGATTCAGGCTATTCGCCATCGTCAATCGAGGTGGTTTCATCGATGCCCGGGTAGAGCTGAACCACGGCGTTGAGATCGTGGCCGTAGTCTACTTCGTCGCGGCGCACGTACACCAGATTGGTGATGGTGAGGCCGTAACCGGCGAAGTTCTGAAGGATCTCGATGTTGGCCTGCTTCCACAGGTCAGACTGTGTATCGTCGTCCGTCTCGGAGCGAGCCTGGTCACGCAGTTCATCCACAGTGAACTTGGAGAAGTTGGTAACGCCTCCATCTGTGGTGAAGAACTGGGTGAAGTAGGTGTCTGCCGATGGGCGGAACGCGATGTAGATGGTGATCGGGTTACGACCTTCGCGGATGAGCTCGTGCATGGTTGCGTGCTGCACCACTTCCAGGTTCACTGTGATGCCAACCTGGCGGAGCTCTTCCTGCAGGACTTCGTATGCCATGCGGTAGGCTTCCTGCTCGGAGGTAATCAGGTCCATCTCGAAGCCATCCGGGTAACCGGCTTCGGCCAGGAGTTCCTTGGCTCGATCGATATCCTGCTGGTAGTTAACACCGGCTTCTTCGGCTTCTTCTTCGCTCAGGCCACCTGGCATCAGGCTGGCTGGAACTACGGAGAAGATCTTTTCGCCGACTGGCTCACCGGAAAGGGCAACATGGTTGTCGCGGTTGATGGCGAGGACAATGGCCTCACGCACCAGGGGATCCTGCAGGATTTCGTCTTCAACGTTGAGGTTGACCCAGAGAGCTTCACCCACACCGAAGATATCGGCGGTGATGCCATCTGTCTCGTCCATGCGCTTGGCCCATTCAGCCTCGTTCAGACCATAGATGACATCCAGGTCACCGGACTGCAGGGCGAACTCGCGGGCGGCCGAATCTGCCTGGAAGACCACATTCACGCCATCCAGGGCCGGTGTGCCGCGGAAGAAATCAGCGTGTGCTACCAGCTGTACATCCACCTGTGGATTGTGCGAGCTGAATGCGAATGGTCCGGTACCGACCGGGCTGGTGATGAATCCATCAGCACCAACGGCTTCGTACGGAGCCTGTGGAATGATGTAGCCACCGGAGTAGTTGGCTACCTTCGGCAGGAAGAGCGCGGAAGAAACCGGGCTATCCAGCGTGATCTGGAATTCTCGGTCGCCTTCACCAACGGCAAAGCTCCAGCCTTCGTAATCACCGGCGTACGCGGACGTATCCGGGTTAGAGGCCTTCTCGAAGGAGAACAGCAGGTCTTCAACAGTCAACTCTGCGGATTCCACACCTTCGCCAGCGTGGGTCATCACGCCTTCCTTCAATGTGAAGGTCCAGGTCTGGGTTCCGTCGTCGTTTTCTTCGCCTTCCGGAACATCTTCAGCCAGGTCGGCTTCAAACTCATTCGACGTGCCAGGCACGAAGCGGACGAGGCCGTTGAACAGCATGTCCACAATTGCGCGGTCTTGTGTACCGGAAGCGAAGTGTGGATCAAGCGTCTGGATATCGGATGTATTCATCGCGATGCGAAGTGTGGTGCCATCCTGCGCGAAAGCTGCAGGAACCTTGGCCACTGCGGCACCTACGGCGCCGAGGCCAATTAGCTGACCGAACTGTCTACGTGTAAAAGCCATGTGTGTTCTCTCCTCATAATGAATATAGGACGCAAACCATCCGATATAAACTCGTATCAAAGTGGCAATGTATGCACAATCTGGCGGGCCGTTCGCCACCGCTTCTACGGTGAGACCGCGGACATCCGCCTGACCAGCGACTTCATTGTCACCTCGATACTCATTCAGTAACGTTATGGTGCCACATT
>CAZYDY010000089.1:0-7234 GCA_964646245.1 uncultured Sphaerobacteraceae bacterium | reverse complement strand
TCATGCTCGCAGAACCAGCAATGCCCACAAGAGATGGTGAACGGCACAACCACCCGGTCACCCTTCTGGAGCTTCGTGATACCACTGCCGACTTCCACCACTTCACCCATAGGTTCGTGGCCGATGATATCGCCCTCTTTCATCTCCGGCATAAATCCGCCATACAAATGGAGGTCCGATCCGCAGATGGCCGTGCTGGTGACCTTAATAATGATATCGGTGGGATCCTGAATCTCGGGGTCGGGATGCGTATCTACCCGAACGTCTTCTTTTCCGTGCCAGGTAACTGCCTTCATTGCTGTACTCCTTTAACCCTTACGAGTTCGTCGGAGACAGGTATGCACAAATTGTGCCCTCACCTCGAAAGGAAGAAGGCACAAATGCGTTCGCTATTTCAGGGCAGTTCAGGTCTATCGACCTGCTTTACGTTTCCAGGTCTGTGTCGTACACCACACCGAAATCGCGACTATCCAGCATCATCGCCGGCGTGAGATGCATACCGATTTCGCTAAACGGCCACATGTGATCATGCAGGTTGTGGCCGTGCATGGCTCCGCTCTCCGGCTCGTACACACGACCATGCCGCTCCATCCATTGCGTCCAGATCCGATCGACATTGGCGTGATGCAGGAAGAACACCGGATCGTTCGGTGATGAGTTCCATGCCATGGTGCCAAACGGACCTTCCTTATCTTCGTGACCACCCTCGTGCGAGAACATCATCTCGCCGGAAACCCACAGGTGCACGCGGTTGTGCATATCGTGCGATCCGGTGCAATCAGGATAATCAGTCGATCCATCTGTTGAGCACACCGACGGACCACACTCACGCCAGCCTTCGAGATAATTGCGGAAGCTGACGGTGTGATCCGATTGCTCGCTCCACGGAGCGGTGTCGTATGTCTCCATCGCCAACGCTTCTTCTACCTGCTCGACGGTCGGAAGATCCGGAGCGAGTTCGCCCACACCCATATTGCGGATCAGGTGATGAAAGCGCTCATCATCGGTCTCGTCAAAGATCGTAATCTCCCACTGCCCCTGCTGGAACGGCCCTGAATGCACCGCGAAGTTGTCATTCGGGTCACCATCTCCGCCCATCAGGTCATCCTGCCAGAGGTAGGAATCGATCTCGCGATCGACCGTCCAATCCCAGTACGGCACCGAAACCGAAGGATCGATCTCACGAAGCTGTTGCTCAAACAGCCACAAGTACCCCCGATGCCAGGGCAGGAACGCCGGGCCCATATGGGCGGCCATGTTGTCGCATTCGAATGCTTCCAGGTGCCAAAACACGAATTGGTCGTACGCATTGAGCTCGGGATCCCACGGAGACGGTTTCGCCTTTAGGGCCAAAACCGCGTCTGTGAAAGCCTTCTTCTCTTCTGCAGTGAGATGCTTGGCATTCTTGCGCACAATCATTTCCTGCCCGACCGGAGATGCGACGGGTGACGCCTGCGGTGTGGCGTCCTGTGCGGCAAGATCACGCGCCATCATCGTGGTAGCTGCGGCAATACCTGAAAGAGCGGCAAACCGGCGTCTCGAAACAGTAGAACTCATAGTGAAATCCTCCTGGCTATTCGCTACTCCACGACTTCAACAATGCCCATCATGCCGGCATCCTCGTGCCCGAGAATGTGGCAGTGATAGACGTATTTACCGGTGAAATCGAGGAACTTCGTTCGCATGGTTATGGAGCCGTTTGGCGGCAGCGGACGCGTATCTTCCAGGTTCTTCGCATCGTACGGTTCGCCGTTAATCGCCACGACCTGGAACTCATTGACGTGAATGTGGAACGGATGCCACTCATCGCTATCGTTGTAAATCGTCCACTCTTCGAGGTCGTTGAGCTTCACGGTTTGATCAACACGATCCATATCGACGGTTTGGCCATCAATCACAAAGTGCACACCATCATCATCGAAAAGCATGTCGAACCGCACTTCGCGGTGAACATCTACCTCGGCATCACGCAGGTCCTCGAAAGGAAACAGCGTGGACGGCAACGGCATCGGATCCACCGGATCGCCCTCAACAATCACCGTGGCCCACAGCACATCCGGCTGACTCTGGATACCTTCTCCCCATAACAGTTGGCGCAGTTCATACACGCCTGGCGCACCTGCCTCAATCACCACTTCGTTGCGCTCACCCGGACCCATCATGAACTGAAATGCAGATTCCACCTCCATGAGGGGGTTTCCGTCGTGGGCAATCTGGTGGAACTCATGCCCCTCCAGGGCCATCAGCAGGAACGAGCCGGACGTTGCATTGAGCATCCGCCATCGCTCGATCTCACCCGGACGCATCCGGATGGTGGGTTGAAGCTGACCGTTAATCGTGCGTAACAGGTAATCCTTGTTCTGCTGGTTTGTCGGTCGCACCACACCACTGGAGTCAAACTCGGTCGACTGGAAGATCATGATCCGGTCGGTCACCCCCTCCAGTTCTGGCAGGTCATCCAGCCCGCCTTTCAGGATGATGGTGCCGGCCATACCACCGTTCACCTGCACTCCGGTACTGCCGTGCACGTGCGGGTGATACCAGTACATCCCCGGCGTGTGGTTCTCTGGCAGGTTGAACTCGAAATCGAACGTCTCACCCGGCTGGATCTCCAGGAAAACGTTATCGCTGTTACCGGAAGGAGAAACATGGAATCCATGCGTGTGGAGATTCGTCACCTCGGGCAAATCGTTAATAAGATGGATACGAATAGTTTCCCCGGGCGCGGAAATTAATGTAGGCCCCGGATACATACCCTCGAATACACGAGTCACTTTGGTTTGGCCATTAACTGGCACCTGCATCCATGACGCATGCAGGGTGGTTTCCAGCAGACCATCAACACTCTCGCGGACTTCAGGCTGTACCAGATCCTCCCCGGTGCCGCCGACATCACGAGTCCCACGCAACTGTGGCGTCGGCAAGAGTTCCGCCACTGGCGATGCTTCCGCGGTTCCGTGCGAATGGTGCTGGGCCCCAACCCGATTGCTGGCAACGACACCGGCAAGTCCGGCGCCAGTAGCGATCACCGACCGGCGAGAAAACGCCCGTTGCGTGCCATATTTTCGATCGGACCCCGAAGCCTTACTCATAATCTTCACCTTGTGCTCAGGGAATCGCGAGCAGCCCACCAAATCGGAGGTCGCTGCAATCTCCTCGAAAAATCTCGAACCGCTACCCGGACAATGATTTTACCGTCAATCTGATCAAAGACTACAGGAGGTGAGCTCAGAAAGATAGGGGTTGGCTACCGATAGTTGCCACCGTTAAGCAACCGCGCTTTTGAGTCTTGCATTCAGCAAATCTGTCACATATCATTGCCGGGCGCCGCCAACCGGTCGGTAGGTTCGTGTGAATATTCACAAACAATCCATAATGCCCCAGGCAATAAACCGATAGAGGTTTCAGATGTTTCAGAAAATCGAACAGAAATGGTTGATCGCCATCGCATTCGTCCTCGGATTGTTCATGGAAATCCTGGACATGACGGTGCTCAACACAGCGCTGCCCACCATTGGTCGCGAGTTCGAGGTCGGTCAATCAACCTTGCAATACGCCCTCACCGGCTACCTGATCAGCCTCGCGGTCTTCATCCCGGCATCTGGTTGGGTGGCCGATCGCTTCGGATCTCGCAACACGTTTGCGTTTGCTATTGGTGTGTTCACCATCGCTTCGGCGTTGGCAGGCGCCGCAACGTCAATGGAAATGTTGGTCGCAGCCCGCATTCTGCAAGGTGTAGGCGGCGGTATGCTCACGCCCGTCGGTACAGCCATGCTCTTCCGCGCATTCCCACCGGCTGAGCGCGCCAAGGCATCGGCAATTCTCTCGCTACCCATCATGGTGGCACCCGCGCTCGGTCCCGTCCTGGGAGGCTGGCTCACAGATGAGTTCTCCTGGCGCTGGATTTTCTACCTGAATCTCCCCATCGGACTCATCGCCTTCTTGTTCACGCTCTTCTTCGTTCCAAACCACAAGGCCACAGAGCGAAGCACGCTGGATTGGCGAGGATTCCTGCTCGCCGGCTTCGGCCTGTCCACCCTGCTCGTCGGCCTGGAGCGCACCCCATCCCATGGTTGGGGCGATACCACAGCACAGCTTCTCATGGCCGCAGGCGCAGTGAGTCTTGCCGCCTTCGTGTGGCTGCAACTCCGCATCAAAGAGCCCATGCTGGACCTTCGTCTCATGAAGGATCGTAACTTCGCGGCCGGTAACGTCATGCTCATCATCAGCACGGGCGCGCTGATGGGCATCCTCTTCCTCGCACCGTTGCTGCTGCAACAGGTCATGGGCCTGACGGCAACCAAATCCGGCCTGGTTACCCTGGCACAGGTGGTCGGTATGATGATCACCATGCCGATCGCATCCAAATTCTATTCCGCCCTTGGCGCCCGCAGGATGATGTCGATTGGCTTCGTGATCCTGGCAGCCGGAATCTTCGGATTCGCCACACTGGAGATCGATGGCAGCCTCTGGTGGTATCGCGGATTGCTGTTCGTCGTAGGTGTCGGCATGGCGCTGACAGCTGTACCAAGCCAAACAGCAACAATGGAATCCATCACATTTGAGGACACAGCTGCCGCCAGCTCACTCATCAGCACTATGCGTCAGTTCGCATCGGCTGCCGGTGTAGCGGTCATCTCCACGATCCTGGTCAGCCGCATCAATGCCCAAACCAACCGTATCGATCCCGTCTCAGCCACTCCTGATTCGTTCCTTAACGCCGCCTTCCAGGGGTACCATCACACCTTCATCATCTCTGGCTGCATTGCAGTGGCAGGCGCGATCCTGGTCGTGATGTTCCGCAAGGAATCCGGCAAGAATCTCTCCAACGAATTCATTCGTAAGGAACAGCCTCAGCCAAACGTGGCGCACAAAGTCGAAGTCGCCTCGGCAACTACAAGCGCTGATTAGAAACACAAAAAAACGTCGGGGCGGATAGCACCACCCCGACGTTTTGCTTGCGGCGTTAGCCCTCCCCCAATAGCCCGATCAGATGGATGCTGGTCTCAATTCCCTGGTACAGGCGCTCAATGCGATAGCTCTCATTCGGGCTGTGGTTGGCCTGCTCCGGCGCGCCGTACGGCACCAGGAAACTCGGCAACCCAAGCGTTTGCGTCCATACCGCGTCTGGCAGGCTGCCTCCCGCAGAGGGAACACTAATCGGCTTTTTGCCGAATCCCGCTTCTACGGCATCCCGAATCACATCGGCCATGGGATGCTCAACGGGTGTGAAGCTGGGCATGAATCCGCTACCCAATGGCTCCACCTCAATCCCGTTGCCATACTTCTCCACATGCGCCTTCACCTTTTCCCAAATCTCATCCGGGGTTTGGTCGGGCACCAGGCGCATATCAATCTTCATGCTCGCCTTCGCCGGCAGCACCGTTTTGCTCCCCTCGCCTGTATATCCACCGATAACACCAGCCGGACTCAATGTGGGCTGGAACATGATGCGCTCGGCATACGACCGATCGGCAGGAGGCACCATCTCGGTGAGTCCAATGCCAGCAATGGTCTGCGCGGTATCGAACGGAAGCGCCTCCATTGCGGCCTTCGCACCCGGGGTTGGTTCACGCACGGAGTCGTAGAACCCGTCAATCAGGATGCGATTCTCATCATCGATCATCGTTGTAAGCAGCCGGGCCAACGCCAGAATCGGGTTCGGCGCAACGCCTCCCCAGTGACCCGAGTGCAGGTCCCGATTCGCTCCCTGCGCGTGGAGTTCGATATAAAGATTCCCACGCACACCGAACTCGATTTCCGGATAGCGATCATCCGTAATCGGGCCATCGCTCGTGTAAACGAGGTCGGCAGCCAGCAACTCCTTGTGAGCGGAAACAACGGTATCGAGGTGCGGGCTCCCCACCTCTTCCTCGCCCTCAAGCATGATCTTCACATTACAGGGAAGCGATCCGTGGGCTCGCAGCCAGTGCCGTACCGCAGCGATATGGGAGAAGTGCTGCGCCTTGTTATCCGCCACTCCGCGGCAATAAATGCGGCCATCGCGAATAGTGGGCGTGAACGGATCGGATTCCCACAGATCCAGCGGATCCGGTGGCTGCACATCGTAGTGGCCATAAAAGAGAATCGTCGGTTTGCCTGGCGCACCCAGCCACTCTCCGTACAACACCGGATGCCCGGGAGCCTCCAGCCGACGGGTGCTGAAACCCGCGTCCCGAAGCAACGCCTCCTCCAGGTCAGCACATTCCGTGACCCCGATATTCTGGGCACTGATGCTGGGCTGCTCCAGCAGCTTGAAGAGATCCTTCAGATCCTGGTCCTGATGCGCTCGTGCCCGTTCGATTACGGCCTGGGTTGCTGGATTCGGCATGCGTGGTGACTCCTTGGTGGACTGATATCGTCGGCCCCCAGATTCCCCGCGAATCCGACTGCTGTCAAGACGCTAATCAAACCCTTGCCATCGCGAGAAGATCGCTTTCGCCCGTGCCTGTATCGCTTCGCGGAATACCAGCCACAACGTGCCAATGAGCAACAGCGCGACACCAACAGCCAAAATGCTGACCCAACTTGCAAGCACGCTCACCGCAAACACCAACATCCGCAGCGCAATTACGCTCACGGCAATCACGCCGGCCGCTGTCGGGATGCGCAGTCGCAGCACCGTTCCGAAGAGGAAGAGCCCAATCGATTCCGCCAGCGCGATCCAGAGCCACGTGATATCGCCTGTAGTCAGCGCCTCAACCATCGCCGGGATGACCAGCATCGCCGATCCGGCCGCCAGCAGCGTATTCGCAATGCGCACATCACGGCGCAGCAACAGCCCAACCGCAAGCAGGTAGATCGAAAGCGGCACAGTGTACACGTGCAGGTTTCCCGGCGAACCGGTATTGATTTGCAACATCAGCGCGACCATGCCGATCGCCGAGCCGACCAGCACCATGTCTCGACTTCGCCGCAACGCGCCGAACGTCGCCACCACGCCCGCAAGGGAGACGAGCGCCAGCACCAGATCGGCACGGGTTGCCTGCCCGGCTGAGTGATCCATGAGCGGCAATACCAGGGCAAATGGATGCAGCAACAATGCTTGCCAGACAAGTGCATCCGATTGCCATCGCGTTGCATCAGCTCGCCATCGAACGATACCGAGGCTCACCAGAATCCAGGCGAATACCAGTCCCAGCATCACATCGTGCGAATATCCGAAGTCCGTCGCCAATTGGAGGTACACGAGTCCAAATACAACCAGGGTGAACGCAATCCAGGTGCGTACGGC